>JANNUI010000343.1:0-4998 GCA_031395125.1 Chitinophagaceae bacterium
CGGTATATGAACCTGCGTTCGGGGTAATGATGGATTGCGTCGTTGCTCCAGTGCTCCAAAGCCAGGAAGTTCCGGCAGAAGCGGTAAGCGTTACATTTCCTCCCTGGCAGAACGACAGCGGACCACCGGCAGTAATAGTTGCCGCCGGGAGCGCATTGACAGTTACTGTTATGGCGGGCGAAGTGGAAGTGCAGCTGCTATTTGTTACCGTTACGGTATAAGAACCGGAAGTGCTGACATTAATGGATTGTGTGGTGGCCCCGTTGCTCCACAAGTAGGATGAACCCGCATTGGCAGTGAGGGTAACACTTCCGCCCTGGCAGAATGTAGTGGCCCCGCCGGCTGTTGCAGTGGCAGCATTAACCGTGTTAATGGTCAGCGTAACAGCAGTTCGCTGTGTGCTTTCGCAACCGGATCCAGTGTTCCTGCTGGCGGCATGGTAAGTAACCGTTCCGGCTGTATTCAATGTCGGGCTAGCCACAACAGTTCCGCCTGTGGCCGCATTATACCAGATCACAGTATGTCCTGCAGGAACGGTGGCTGTAGCTGTAAGTGTTGGTAATGGATTGGGCAGGCAAGCGGTCTGTGTTTGGTTTCCGCCGCTCGTCGGTGCATTCGGAGCAGTGTTGATCGTTACAGCGAGATTTGAGGGAGCTGTCTGGCAGGTTCCATTGCTTGCATATACACTCAAATTGCCATTACTGCTGCCCGGGGGATAATCAACCGTTACAGCGACTGTACCCTGGCCGGAAGCAATACTCGCTCCCGGAGGAGCTGTCCATGTATAAGAAGTGGCGCCTGAAACCGGAGCGATGGAGTAAGGCACTGCTGTTAGTGTTCCGCAAATATTGTTTTGACCGGTAATAGGACCCACCGGCCCGATGCCGCCGCCTCCGGTTGAAACGGTTACATTGATGGCATTGGCCCTTTCACTTTCAGCGCTGGTGGTATTATTCCTGGCCCTGATGGTAAACCACATACTGGCGCCGGGGGTAAGACCTGTTACCGTATGTGATGTTCCGGTTAAATTACCTGCCAGCAGGGCAAATACGCCACTGCTATTCAGGTTGTAAATATCATAATGCGTGGCGTTGGTAGTGGGTGACCACGAAAAATTCACTTCACCTGCGTTACAACTGGTGCCATTTCCTATAAACCCTCCGACTGTACCCAGTATTTTAAAATTTGCATCGCTTATATCAGATAATGCCCCGCTTGTGACCCTGATCAATGCAGTGGATGTATTAGCGGCGGGAATGGCCCATGTCAACCTTGTGGTGGTAGCAGGAACAGCGCTGCTGATAGTGGTCCATGAACCGCCATTGTTCAATGAATATTCAACGGTCTGGTTACCTGTCACACCTGCATTATCCCAGGTAATGATCTGCGAAACCGAAGGATCAAAAGCTTCTCCGCCATTAGGATAAGTTACTTCAATGTATGGTTGATCTATATCCCATGTTAATGCATAAGACTGGTTCGGCCCTGTTGTAACAGCTTCTCCTATTACCCTGAGGGTATAGGTACCGGCCACCGGATTATTAATAGTAACCTGTTCTATATTACTGATATTGTCATCAATCTGTGTGGCAGGAGACGCGGGATTAGCAGGATCCAATACCCAGGGCAAACTGGTAGTAGCGCCATTGATCACCCGCAGGTCAAGATTATTAACCAACGGAAAAGATGCATTGGCAGTTCCGGCCGGGTCATTCCATGTAAGCATTACATTCAATTTAGCAGCACCGGAAGGAACCGTTACTGTAATATCAATCGTTGAGCCGGTGGTGATGGTGTTCAGAACATACCTGTTCTCTTCCAGGATACGTACTGCTTTCAACGCGTTAACTCTTCCAAATCCATGGCGATAATCGGGACCAAGGTTGCCAAGATCGAAGGCTGTATTACAGGCTATATTCTTTATTAATGCAGAGGATGGAAGCACATTAGCATTAAGTTCTTTATAGCGTTGCGATAAAAGCGTTAAGGTACCTGCAATGCCGGGGGTTGCCATGGAAGTTCCGGAAATAGTACCATAGGTATTAAGCGGCGTGTAAGTTGAAAAAACATTGCTGCCCATCGCACATATCTCAGGTTTTACACGACCATCATTAGAAGGCCCAAAACTGCTGTAACTTGCAATGACATCAAGTGAACTGAGTGCTCCCACAACAATATTATTCTTCGCTACTTTACCCGTTCCTGTAATAGTGAACCATCCATTGGGAGGACAAGAGCCCTGTGCATTTCCGGCAGAGTGGCAATGAAGATGAAAAGTGTTAGCGTTCAGGTTCAGATCAGCGTTCCTTGCCCTTAGCGTATAGGTTGTCGCAGTACCACCCAATACACACTGAACACCCAACCCGTCATGATAAGAGTGATTACTTGCTACTAAATTACGGGCAGGTATTTCAATTGCCATTTCAGCTAAATTGTTATCAAAATGACCACCACCGCCAGGGCCATCATATCCATTATAGGAAAATACAGTAGCATTGGGTGCCATCCCTCTTGCCAGGGGATTGATCAACCCTCTTCCGGCAATGGTACCTGTAAGGTGTGTACCATGACTACCCGCGGTTCCTGAATTCACATTTACCACACGGCCCGTGGGTGAAAAATCAAGATGCTGGCTTACTATTTCATCCCATACACCTACATTCATTCCTTCACCTTTAAGATTCCTTACACCATCATTCAGGACATTGGCACGATGTTGTGTTCTTCCGGGGAGATTCTCCGGTACATTTGGGGGCGATGTATATTCAGCCCATTGAACAAATGGCAGCGAAACAAGCCGCGCAAGGTTTTCTATTGGCACCCTGACAACGAACATTTTAAATACCTGCATATCGGCCAGTATGACCGTGTTCAATTCTGCAAGCGGCCCACTGATCTTATCTGCAGTCATCTTATCATAGACCTGTATATCAACATCAGCGAATCCTGCCTGTTTTATAGCATGATCGGGAACTATCCTGTTCAGAATACCAGGTATTGTTTTTTGAGCAGCTGTGAGATGGAATATACTCCTGACGGGGAAGGTTCTTAATTGTGCAACATCAAAATCAGCTGCAACTGAAGCAGTGTAAGCAAGGTTCGGAATATATTCCAGTAATTCAACCCCCATTGCATTCAACTGGTCTTTCTTTGCCTGATCGGGCAATGAAGAGAATTGAATGACAATATAGTACCGGTCTTTGAAAAGACTTTGCTGAAATACATCTGTGGTTTTGGTTATACTGCTGATATTTCTCTCAGGAATAAATTCTCCTGCGTGCAGGCGAATACGATAATCCTGGTTCTCTTGTGCAGACAATGACAGGGGAAGAGCAAATAGAATAAACAGCCTTTTTACAAGTGTAATAAATCGCTTCATGACGTTAGTTTTTTTGTTGGATGAAGACAGGGGAATAAGACAGGAAAGTTAGCTTTTTTTGGGATATTAAATCCCGGTTAATATAAACATTTCAGGAAAAGCCAGGCTTCGAATGATTTCTGAATAACATATCTTTAAGCCTTAAAAATCAAGACTATGGCTGTTGAATGGAAAGGAGTTTTCCCCGCCCTGCTTACCCCCTTTACAGCGGATGATAAGCTTGACCTTGATATGTTTGAAAAGAACCTGGCGGCCCAACTCGAAGCGGGGGTACACGGCATCATCATTGGCGGGTCATTAGGTGAAGTCAGCACCATTGCAGAAAAAGAGAAAGAAGAACTGGTGGAATTTTCCGTAGAGTACCTGAACGGCAAGATCCCTGTTATTGTCAATATTGCAGAATGCACTACCACAGATGCCATACAGCAGGCTGCCAACGCAAGACGATGGGGAGCAGACGGCATCATGCTTTTGCCCCCCATGCGGTATAAAACCGATGACAGAGAAACGATTGCTTATTTTAAGGCAGTGTCCGCATCAACACAACTGCCCATTATGATCTACAATAACCCGCCGGATTATAAAATTGATACCAGACCGGAGATGTTTGAAGAACTGGTAGAATGCAAAAACATTACCGCATTAAAAGAAAGTTCATGAGATGTAACGAACCTGACAAGAATGAAGAACAGGTTTGGCGACCGGTTTAAGATCCTGTGTGGCGTAGATACATTGGCAATGGAAGAACTTTGCCTCGGCGCTGATGGATGGGTGGCCGGCCTGGTTTGTGCCTTTCCCAAAGAAACCGTTGCTATTTACAATTTGGTAAAAGCTGGCAGGATAGAAGAAGCAACAACAATCTATCGTTGGTTCATGCCATTGCTGGAGCTGGACATTCATCCCAAACTGGTACAGTATATAAAACTGGCGGCTGCGCAGGCCGGAATAGGCAGTGAATATGTAAGGGCGCCGAGACTGACGCTGGTAGGCGAAGAAAGGGGAAGAATATTAAAAGTGATCAACGATGGGATTGCAAAAAGACCGATGCTGTGATGTTAGATGCTAAATGTTAGATGTTAAATAACAGATGTAAATGTTCAACGACGCAACAGCACAAGAGATAGATAATGCCCTGCAACAGGCCTGGAAAGCATTTCATATTTACCGGAAATGCTCATTAAAGCAGCGGGCAGACTTCATGCGGGCCATTGCAAAAGAAATAGAAGCATTGGGTGATGAGTTATTGCAGGTAACTGGAGAAGAAACCAATTTGCCGGAAGCAAGGTTGCGGAATGAAAGGGCAAGAACAATGTATCAACTGACCAGCTATGCTGATGCCTGCGAAAAAGGCGACTGGTTGGAAGCCCGCATTGATACCGCTATCCCTGATAAAGCCCCGCCAAAACCGGATATAAGAAAGATGCTGGTGCCACTCGGCCCGGTAGTGGTGTTTGGCGCAGCTAATTTTCCCTTTGCTTATTCTACTGCCGGTGGTGATACGGCCACTGCCTTTGCAGCCGGTTGCCCGGTGATCGTAAAAGCACATCCTGCTCATGCAGGCACAAGTGAGTTGGTAGGGAAAGCAATTTTAAAAGCTGCTGCTGATGCTGAAATGCCCG
>JANNUI010000418.1:0-10243 GCA_031395125.1 Chitinophagaceae bacterium
CAGGCCCTGCTCCCCAGTATCGTCTGTTTTATGGTGCCAGCCTTTATCATCAGCAGGCAGGTGAGCGGCAACGCGGAAAGAAGTGAAGGAACGGGATTTAAAAAGGAATTCACCTCAACTGCCGGGGAGCGAAGCGCCGTATTTTGGCTGGGTCTCTGCAGCCTCCTGTTTGTCCCGGTTTTTAAAACCGTAACCCATCTGCCGCCTTATATGGGTGTATTGCTGGGGCTGGGTATTATGTGGGTGATCACTGAAATGATACACAGCGAAAAAGATGAGGAAGAAAAGGGATTGTTCTCTGTCAATCATGCACTCCGGAAAATAGATACGCCGAGCATACTTTTTTTTCTGGGCATTCTGCTGGCAATAGCCGCTTTGCAGGTAACAGGTATCCTGACCAGCTTATCCGCTTCACTCAGTGAATCAGTAGGCAATATTAAGATCATCACCATCCTGATCGGCTTACTGTCGGCTGTAGTGGATAATGTACCATTAGTGGCGGCTGCGCAGGGTATGTATGGCCTGGAACAATATCCAACAGGACATTTCTTCTGGGAATTCCTCGCTTATTGTGCAGGCACAGGGGGGAGTTGCCTGGTCATTGGTTCTGCTGCCGGCGTGGCGGCCATGGGTATCGAAAAGATCGATTTTTTCTGGTATATGAAAAAGATCGGCTGGCTGGCGTTGCTGGGATATCTTGCCGGGGCAGCTATCTTTATTCTGCAGCATGAATTGATGAAATAACAACGGCAAATCACAGATCGCTATACTCATATAACGGATCGATATGAGTGCCTGCTTTCATTTCCAGGACTGGTTTGATAATTCCGTCTTTTAATCCATACACCCATCCGTGCAGATCGGGACGCTGTTCATTTTTCCATGCCCTCTGGATGATAGAAGTCTTGGCAAGGTTCAGTATTTGTTCTTTTACATTCAGCTCGGTTAACCGGTCGCAGCGGTTTTCTTCCTCTTTAATTCCATCCAGTTCTTCCCGGTGGAGGCGGTACACATCTTTAATATTCCGCAGCCACATATTCAGGACTGGTTTGAAATCTGTTTTAGTGGTTGCTGCCTTGATACCCCCGCAACCATAGTGACCGCAAATGATAACATGTTTTACTTTCAGGTGGTTGACGGCATAGTCCAGCACACTCAGCACATTTACATCGGTATTGATGACGAGGTTGGCAACATTGCGGTGTACAAATATTTCACCGGGTTGGGTACCGGTAATTTCATTGGCGGGCACCCGGCTGTCGCTGCAGCCTATCCATAGAAACTCGGGAGTTTGCAAATGGGCAAGACGATCAAAATATTGCGGGTCGTCTGATAGTTTTCCGGCAGCCCAGGCTTTATTTTCTTTCAGTAATATTTCGTATGGTTTCATCTGTAAAACTTAGTGGCCTTAAAGATAAGCACTGCCTGAATTTCATTTATAACTCTTTCGAACTTTCCGGCAGGTGGTCATATTCCCCCCGGAAGGCATACCAGCCGAAGATGACCAGCCCGATGGCGATGGGGGTGAAGATGGCGATGATAATGATCCAGATGACAGGGTTATTGATGTCCTTTTTACCCGCTGTATCAATATTGGCAATGGCGCCGATGATAAGTTCGTAAATAACGAACGGGGCAATCAGCAGGAACAGGAGGCCAAAATATCTTTTAAAGGCATTCATAATTTTGAGTTTCCGTTTTACTAAAGTTATTTTCAAATAAGTCAGGGCTGTGTGCCGGTTCTCCCTTCTCCACCCCGTGGAGAAGGGCAGGGGTTGAGGTCAATCGTTTACATTTCTGTCAATTTTATTACTGAGATAGAGGGTGCCGATGATAAAGCAAAGCGCCGCCACCCCGATCGGGTACCAGAGCCCCACCAGCGGGTCGGCCGTATAGGTGCTGGTCAGCAGCAAACCGATAAAAGGTACCAGTCCGCCAAACACCCCGTTGCCGATATGATAAGGGAGTGACATGGATGTGTAACGGATCCTGGTCGGGAACATTTCCACCAGGAAGGCGGCGATGGGGCCGTAGACCATGGTGACGTATAAAATTAATATGAAAACAAGGCCGATAAATTTCCAGTAAGTTGCCGAAGGAAGATGTTTGTCTTTATAAGTATATGTAGAATTTTCAATTACTTCTTTATTAGGACTAGAAAATAACGTATCTGTAATTACTTCAGTGACTTTACCGCCATTTTTTAATAACCATATCGTTGTTTTTGTTGAAACAGAATCAGAAGAGCCTTTCAATAGTTCCTTTTTGAATGTTTGGCTTTGGTATTCATTTAAACTTATTTTTTTCCATGTAATTGGATCGGTATCACTTAAAAATGTATCAAATATTGGCCGGTAAGTAACTATTGCCAACAACAACCCCACCATCATGATCCATTTCCTCCCGATCTTATCACTCAGCCATCCCCAGAAAATAAAAAACGGTGTAGCAAACAAAATAGCCCAAAGCATGATCGTCCGGCTTTGCTCAAATTCAATATTGCATTTGGTCTCCAAAAAATTCTGTGCATAAAACTGACCGGTATACCATACCACACCCTGTCCCATCACGGCCCCGAACAATGCCAGCAGCACCATTTTAAAATTGGCCTTGTGGCGAAAACTTTCTTTCAGTGGATTCACCGATGTTTTTCCTTCTGCTTTCAGTTTGGAGAACATGGGAGATTCTTTCATCTTCAGCCTGATATAGATAGAAACTCCCACCAGTAATATTGATATCCAGAAAGGATAGCGCCAGCCGCCCCATTCGGCAGTGAATTTTGCATCGGGCATGTTGGATTTTACCAGCAATATCATACCCAGCGCCAGGAAAAGACCAAGTGTGGCCGTGGTCTGTATCCAGCTGGTGTAATATCCTCTTCTGCCCACCGGGGCATGTTCGGCTACATATGTGGCAGCCCCGCCGTACTCGCCTCCAAGGGCAAGGCCCTGTAACAGGCGGAGCAGTAAAACAAGAATGGGCGCAGCGATACCGATGCTTTCATAGCTTGGCACACAGCCGATGAGAAAAGTGGAGCCACCCATCAGTATCAGCGTAAGCAGGAAAGTGTATTTTCTGCCGATCAGGTCACCGAGACGGCCAAAAAAAAGGGCGCCAAAGGGGCGCACAATAAAACCGGCCGCAAAGATGGCCAGGGTGCTCAGTAATGCAGCGGTGGGGTTATCCTTTGGAAAGAACTGGGCAGAAATGGTGGTGGAAAGCATCCCGAAGATGTAGAAATCGTACCACTCGATCATGGTGCCTACGGAGGAAGCAGCAATGATCTTGCGGATAGCTCCGCCCCTGGCTTTTGTTTCGTTCATATAGTTAAAATACGAATAGATTTTATGCGGCGGATAATTTTTTTGTCTTCGTACATTTAATGTATAAAAGCGTTGCCATGCCATATCCTTTCCAAATAACCTCCCTTGAACAGTATCACAAAGACTATAAAAGAAGTGTGGAGGACCCTGAAGCTTTCTGGTCTTCAGTGGCAGAAAATTTTCAATGGAGAAAGAAGTGGGACAAAGTGCTGGAGTGGAACTTCAAAGAACCAAAGATAGAATGGTTCAAAGGGGGCAGGCTGAATATTACGGAGAACTGCATCGACCGGCACCTGGCAACGATGGGAGAGAAACCCGCCATTATCTGGGAACCGAACGACCCGGAAGAGCGGGTAAGGGTAGTGACATATAACCGCCTGCATAAAAGAGTATGCCAGGTGGCGCAGATGCTGAAGAATAACGGAGTGAAAAAAGGGGACAGGGTTTGCATTTACATGGGCATGGTACCGGAACTGGCCTACGCTGTGCTGGGTTGTGCAAGGATCGGGGCCATTCATTCCGTGATCTTTGGCGGATTTTCGGCGCAAAGTATTGCCGACAGGCTGGACGATGCCAAAGCGGAATTCATCATCACCTGCGATGGCGCTTACCGCGGGGAAAAAGTAATACCGTTGAAATCTGTAATTGATGATGCATTGATTGGGAATAAAACAGTAAAAAAAGTAATTGTTTATACCAGAACAAGAACGCCAGTATCAATGATTAAAGGAAGGGATGTTTGGTGGGAGGATGAAATGGACCGGGCAGAGGAAATGCTCGAAGCCTCCCCCTTGAGGGGAGGTTTGGAGGGGGCCGAGATGGATGCCGAGGACTCCCTGTTCATTTTATATACGTCCGGTAGTACCGGGAAACCCAAAGGCGTCGTGCATACTGTTGCGGGATATATGGTCTGGGCTACTTACACTTTTGTAAATGTGTTCCAGTATAAACCCGGCGACATACTTTTCTGCACGGCAGATATCGGCTGGATAACCGGCCATAGTTATATTGTGTATGGCCCGCTGAGCGCCGGTGGCACTTCGCTGATGTTTGAAGGCATTCCCACTTATCCTGATGCCGGAAGATTATGGGATATTATTGATAAACACAAAGTAAATATTCTCTACACGGCCCCGACAGCCATCCGCAGCCTGATGGGTTTTGGTCTGGAGCCGCTCAGGGGGAAAGACCTGTCCTCCCTAAAAATACTCGGAACAGTGGGTGAGCCTATCAACGAAGAAGCCTGGCATTGGTACAATGAAAATGCAGGAAAGAAGAAATGCCCGGTGGTGGATTCCTGGTGGCAGACTGAAACAGGCGGAGCATTGATCTCAAACCTTGCAGGGGTAACTCCTTCCAAGCCCAGCTGGGCTACCTTGCCTATGCCGGGGGTGCAACCTGTATTAGTAGATGAGCAAGGTAATGTTGTAGAAGGATCTGATGCAGCAGCGGAGTCTTTGAAAGCCTCCCCTGGCGGGGGAGGTTTGGAGGGGGCTGGTAATTTATGTATCAAAGCCCCGTGGCCTGGTATCATAAGAACAACCTGGGGTGATCATGAAAGATGCCGGCAGAATTATTTTGCTACCTATGAAAATTTATACTTTACCGGTGATGGTGCATTGAAGGATGAACAGGGGAACTACCGTATTACCGGCCGGGTGGATGATGTGCTGAATGTAAGCGGTCACCGGATCGGGACCGCCGAAGTGGAAAATGCCATTAACATGCATGCAGGCGTAGTGGAGAGTGCGGTAGTGGGCTACCCGCATGATATCAAAGGACAGGGTATTTATGCTTATGTGATCTACAATGGCCATCACGGTGATGAAGAACTGCGCCGGAAAGATATCCTGCAAACAGTGACAAGGATCATCGGAGCCATTGCCAAGCCGGATAAGATACAGTTCGTTAGCGGCCTTCCCAAAACAAGAAGTGGTAAAATTATGCGGCGTATCCTGAGAAAGATAGCAGAAGGGGAAACTTCTAACCTCGGCGACACCACAACATTACTAGATCCCGGGGTGGTGGATGAAATAAAGTCAAATCGTTTATAAAGGATCTTCTGTTCCCCTCTCCTTTGGAGAGGGGTTAGAGGTGAGGTCTTGATCCGGAAGTAGTGGATGAAATTAAGTCAAACCGTTTATAAAGGATCTTCTGTTCCCGTGTAATAGTTACATGTATAAATACCCTTTTGCGGGTATCCGGATCAGGCGGTTACTGACTAATTTTCAACTATGATTTCTATGCGGCCTCTTTTTCTATTTATACTGTTGTTGTTTATTAATTTTTGCAAGGCGCAAAGATTAACACGATCAGCGTTGAACCTGCCGGTTCCTTCCCTGAGTCATTGCACTTCTGTCAAAGATCAGTACATGTCCGCCACCTGCTGGAGTTTTTCCAGTATGTCTTTCCTCGAAAGCGAACTCATGAAAAACGGCAAAGGCGCCAACGACCTCAGCGAAATGTTCATAGCCCGCCACTCCATGCTGCGGAAAATAGAACGGCACCTGAAACTGAAAGGAGGAAACTTCTTTACACCCGGTGGCCAGTTCCATGATGCGGTATGGGTGATGAAAAATTTCGGTATGGTGCCGGAAGAAATTTATTCAGGAAAAGGACGGGGAGAACTGAACCATAACCATGGCGAAATGGATACCATCATCAGCCGGTCCGTCAGAAAATGGGTAAAGGAGGGCGACACCGTGCTGAATCCCCGACAGCGATCATTTATTGAGAACATACTGAATGAATACTACGGAACACTACCCGCTTCTTTTTTATACAGGGGAAAGACATACAACCCCAAAACTTACCTGGAAGACTACCTTGGCATCAACCCCAATGATTATGTGGAGATAACCTCGTACAGCCATCATCCCTGGTATTCAAAATTTGTGCTGGAAGATAAATACAACTGGACTGGCGACCCCTACTGGAATGTACCACTTGAAGTTTTTTTAATGATAACAAACATTGCTTTGGATAACAGCTACAGCATTGGCTGGGATGGTGATGCAAATGATCCCTATTTTGACTTTAACGAAGGGCTGGCCTATATGCCGGAACCGGTACAGGATTTTCCTGCTGCAAGGCAAATCGCTTTTGACAATAAAACCACCGAACTTGACCATATGATGCACATAGTGGGCCGCACCCGTAAAATGGGTGATACCTGGTATTATATTAAAAATTCATGGGGCGGCAGCAATCCGCTCGGTGGTTTTATGTGGATGCGGGAAGATTATTTTAAAATGAGGACACTGGCTATCATCGTCAATAAAACGGCCATACCCGCTGTGATCCGCCAAAAGCTGGGTTTCTGAAAAATTTAATGCCCCGTATTGCGGGGAACGGGCTCCTTTAAATGGTTTTTCTGATCCCTTCAGGGCTGTACGTCGGAAACGAAAGAGTAAAGCAAAAAATTATCCTGTCGTTACATAAAAAAAGATAATATCAGAAGGGTATATGACGGCTAAAAACTATTTTTGGCTGCCACCTGGCCCCGCCTTTGGCGACCGTAGGTGGCAAGCCGCTAATATCTCATGGAAAAAAAACCGCTTAGGAAACGACTGGCTTCCATCTTCCGCTGGGTGGGCTGGGTATTACTGGTACAACTGGTGCTCATCAATATCAGCGCTGCCCTTTATGCATATAAACTCACTCATTTTTTCCAGAATACTCCCGAACGCACCTTTTCAGACAATGATAATATTTTTACAAAGTCATGGAAATTGTTTACCGGCCCCCGTTATCCCCGGCCAGTAATAACCGCTACGCCGGTTTTCCCATATGATACAGTTATGCTTACCACTAAAAAGGGGCTGGCCATTGATGCCTGGTACAGTGTACCAGATTCAACATCCAGGGGAACCGTAATCCTTTTTCACAGTGTCATGAATGCAAAATCCATTTTGCTGGATGAAGCCGGTGAATTCCACTACCAGGGGTATAATATCCTGATGGTTGATTTCAGGGGACATGGTAACAGCGGAAGTAATACCACAACGATCGGAATGAGAGAAGCGGAGGAAGTAAAACTTGCCTATGATTTTGTTGCAGCCAAAGGGGAGAAAAATATTTTCTTGTACGGTAGCTCATTGGGGGCTGTGGCGATCGCGAAGGCAATTTCAGAATATGAACTGACGCCTGCTGGTGTGATACTGGAAATGCCTTTTCTTTCCCTGCAGTCATACCTGAAAGCAAAAGCCCGGCTGCTGGGCTTTCCGAACCAGCCCTTTGCTTTTCTTACCACATTCTGGGTAGGTGCGGAAAGGGGGTTCAACGGGTTTAAGCATAAGACCACCCGCTATGTTAAAAACATAAGTTGCCCCGTACTGCTGCAATGGGGTACTTTCGACAATTTTGTATTACAACCCGACATACAAAAAATCTATGAGGCTACCGCCTCTGCCAATAAGAAACTGGTTATTTATGATGGGGCGCAACATGAATCTTTTTTACGGAAGGACCCTGCAAAGTGGAGAATGGAAACAGAGCAATTTTTATCAGGGAACCCGAAATGAATTTTCCTGCAAAATCCTATTTTTTAATGGTCACTTTTGTTCCTACACCGGAGAACGCATAAATTTCTGTTACATGTTCATTTTTCATGGATATGCAGCCCAATGTCCAGTTTTTATACCGGTCCACCACAAAATCCTCATGCGGCCAGGTGCCGTGTATGCCGATGCCGCCACCGATACCGGCATTGGCCGGTATTTCCCCTTTTTCTCTTCTTTTATTGAATTTTTCCACATCATCAGGGGTGGGATAGTCAAGTGACAGATAACGGCACCACTTTTCATGCACCCGCCTGGCGATGATGCGGAATTTACCTTCGGGTGTATTCTTGTCGCCCTGCATTTTTTTATCAGAAAGACCACCATTGCCGAATACTACGGGATAAGTGGCATACCAGCCCTTGTCATCATACACACTCAGTTCATAGTCTGATTTGTCTATTACGATGGATACGATGCCAACCGGTCCTTTATTGCCGGGGATGATTCGCTTGTGGGCAATAGCCGGTGAGCCGGTAGTGTTCATTTCCGTAACCAGCATGCTGCTTCCCAGGAAAACGGAGCCAAGGATGAAATAGTTCTTCATTTCTGATAGTGTTTTCAATAAGGACAGCTACCTGCCCGCCCTGTTTTATTGGCGGGTAACCCTGATGGTGCCATAAAATCCGGTTTACCCGCCATACCCATGCGCAGGTGGGCATGCATACTACGACAAGCTTTTTTTTCTAAATGGCTGTGATCAGTTAACGTCCATTCTTCAAACGCAGTGCCATGAATTAATATTTTATGAATGTGGAAATGCCTGCCTGCCGGCAGGCAGAATTTAACGGGATGTTTAGAAAAGACCCACTGTGTTTTTACCGGGGATAAAAAAACCGGCCCTGTAAGCGTGGCCGGTAGTCAGGTCATTCTTGCTATTTTACCAGTTGCTGAACAGGAAGCCGAAGTTATAAGGCGTGATGTTCAGCCCTCTTTCATACATGCTGCTGAATGCATAAGACCCATAAAAGCGAACGGGGCCGAGTGAGATCTCACCTACATAGGCCAGCTTCCACTTCTCCAGGTTGAAATCATCCTTGGCTTTTTTCTTTCCTTCATCGGAAGTTTCAATCTTATTCCTGGAACTATAGAGGTAGCCCACACTTATACCTGCGCTGATGCCAAACCCTTTTTGTCTTTTAGGGGTGAAATTAATGTTCACCATCATAGGTACAGTAAGATAATCTGCGGCCAGTTTATTTTTATCATAGGTCCTGTTCACCGTTCCGTCCAGCGCCACTACTGGTGCGTTGGTCACTGCCGGGGGATTGGCATCGTAACGGATGGGGCGTTTGTAATGATAGTTGTTCAGTTCCAGGCCAAGACCGTATTTCAGGTTCAGCACATGACTGGCTACATTCAGCTTCTGCATAAAGAACCAGACGTTAACATTCCTGGATTTACCGTCTTTCAGTTCAAACCAGGTCTCATTGCTGCCGGGGGCATAGGCCTGGGCTGCTGCAGAAGCATAGCTGGTCTCATCCTTGTAGTTGGAAAACCCGAAGTCGAATATCCACCAGTTGGTGGTGAGGTTTGACGGTTTGTCGGAATTTTTCCTGTTCTTCAGTTTATATTCCCTGTCATGCACTACTTCGCGGTCTTTACTGCCAGCCTTTCGGATGATAATGATGCCTCCGATACGGATGGTATCATTCTGCGGTGGGTTTTGCCTGCCGGTGGTATCTGTCTGGGCAAATGCAATAGTGGCTGTGCATAAGGTGAGCCATAGGGTAAATATCCTTTTCATTCTTTTAACTTTTAAAAATTAGTACAAAGTTATTTGAGTTTGATGGCCAGCCCGGCTACCAACAATTTATTATCGGCGGTAGGGTCAATATTAGTCCTTTTTTCAAAGGTCCGGGCTATCTTCCGGAAGATGCCGCGGTTCTTGTTTTTCTTGCCATCAGACTGATCAAAGATGGCGTCATTGTTATTATCGTTGTATAACGCCTGTACTATGTTGGACGGTTGTGCAGCTTTATTTGTTACATCCGGGTTTGTTGCAGTGCCGACCGGGTTGCTTTCCTCAGGTTTGTTATAGGCAACAGCATTGTCTGGTTTATTGTTTACAGCATTGGGGTTAATAAGCGGCTGAGGCAGGTTATTGGAAGGCTTATTTTCGGCAATAACCGGCTCATCTTTCTTAATTACAGCAGGGTTGCTATTTGTTGCTTTATTTTCCGGGGCAAAGGGTTTCTTATTAACGGCAGCTACTGTCTTGGTGGTATTAGTATTATTCACCGGAACACCAGGCTGATTTTTTACTTCAGCCACAAAGGGAGTGGCTGCCGGACTGTTTTTCTGTTCCGAAGCCACAGCATCACTGTTGTTTTTTTCAGGTTGAACAAGGGTCTTGTTTTC
>JANNUI010000450.1:0-4268 GCA_031395125.1 Chitinophagaceae bacterium
CCCCATCCCCGCCAGCTGGCGGGGAGTAAGGAAATTTTCTTGAAAATCGCATAAGTTAATTTTCAAATTTAAAGGTGTAAGACTTGACACAGAAAGATTCGAGTATGAATTCTCCCCACAGGGCAACCGAGCCAAAATCGAAGGTTGCGAACATCGTTCAAGGGGGCAAAAGAGTGCTGATAACAGGGGCCGCCGGTTTTCTCGGCTCCCATCTTTGCGACAGGTTCATCAGGGAAGGGTTCCATGTTACCGGCATGGATAACCTGATAACTGGCGACCTGCGTAATATCCAACACCTTTTAAAACTGGAACAGTTTGAATTTTATCATCATGATGTCACCAAATTCATCAGTATTCCCGGCCACTTGGATTATATCCTGCATTTTGCTTCACCTGCCAGCCCGATCGATTATTTAAAGATCCCCATACAAACCCTGAAAGTGGGAGCGATGGGCACACACAACTGTCTTGGCCTGGCCAAAGCAAAAGGGGCAAGGATACTGGTGGCCTCCACCAGTGAAGTGTATGGCGACCCGCTGGTACACCCGCAAACGGAGGAATACTGGGGCAATGTAAACCCGGTGGGACCGAGAGGGGTATATGACGAGGCCAAACGATACATGGAATCCATCACCATGGCCTATCACAGCTTTCATGGAGTGGAAACAAGGATCGTAAGGATATTTAATACCTACGGGCCGCGGATGCGGCTGAATGACGGCAGGGCATTGCCTGCATTTATTGGCCAGGCCCTGCGGGGCGAAGACCTGACTGTTTTTGGCGATGGCTCACAAACAAGAAGTTTTTGTTATGTG
Source organism: Chitinophagaceae bacterium (assembly GCA_031395125.1). Lineage (GTDB taxonomy): Bacteria > Bacteroidota > Bacteroidia > Chitinophagales > Chitinophagaceae > JJ008. Next base: position 816 of record JANNUI010000450.1, read on the forward strand.
GATGACCTGGTGGAAGGTATTTACCGCCTGCTGCTCAGCGAATATCACATGCCCGTTAATATTGGCAACCCCAATGAGATCTCTTTAAAGGATTTTGCCGAAGAAGTACTGGCGCTTACCGGCAATAAGGTCAAGATCATTTACAAACCCCTGCCGGTGGATGATCCGAAGCAACGGCAACCGGATATCAGCAAGGCGAAAAGTATTTTAGGCTGGGAACCCAAAGTGAAACGTAGCGAAGGATTGAAAATGACCTATGAGTATTTCAGATCCCTGCCGGAAACAGAGTGGAACAAACAACCCAAGGAATTCATAAGCCAGAAATAAAACAAATTCATGTACCAGGAATTAGTTGACAGGAAAGCAAAATTGGCCATAATAGGATTGGGCTATGTGGGCCTGCCAATTGCGCTGGAGTTTGCCCGCAAAACCTCCGTCATTGGGTTTGACATCAACCCCAAAAGGGTGGAGATGATGAAGAAAGGGATCGATCCCAGCAATGAACTGGAAAGAGAAGCTTTTGAGGGTTGTGATATTGTTTTTACAGACTCCCTTGATGTATTGAAGGAAGCCAGGTTCTTTATCGTAGCGGTTCCCACCCCGGTGGATGAACACAATGTGCCCGATCTTACGCCGGTAAAGAAAGCATCGGAGACAGTGGGCAAGGTGATCAAGAAAGGGGACTATGTTGTTTTTGAATCAACCGTTTACCCAGGCTGCACGGAAGAAGATTGTTTACCCATTATAGAAAAATTGTCAGGACTGAAGAATATCTCCGACTTCAAACTCGGTTATTCACCCGAAAGGATCAACCCGGGGGATAAGAACCACACGCTGTCGTCGATCATAAAAGTGGTCTCAGGTTGCGATGCAGCTTCGCTGGAAGAAATATCAAAGACCTACGAGTTGGTAGTGAAAGCGGGGGTACACCGGGCTTCCTGTATCAAAGTGGCCGAAGCCGCAAAGATCATTGAAAATACCCAGCGGGACCTGAACATAGCCCTGATGAATGAGTTGTCCATCATTTTCAACATGATGAACATAAATACCTACGAAGTGCTGGAAGCTGCCGGAACCAAATGGAATTTTCTGAAGTTTCAGCCCGGGCTGGTAGGAGGGCACTGCATTGGTGTGGATCCGTATTATCTTACGTATAAGGCCAACGAACTGGGTTATGATGCTGAAGTAATACTGGCCGGCCGCAACATCAATGATAATATGGCCAAGTATGTGGCCAAAACAGTGATCCAGCACATCATTAAAAACACGGAGGACGTAAAGAAAGCAAAAGTACTGGTGAAAGGCGCCACTTTCAAGGAAAATGTAAGCGATATCCGCAACTCCAAAGTAGCAGATGTGGTGAAAGCCCTGAAGTCGTACTATGTGAATGTGGATGTGGAAGACCCCCATGCCGATTCGGATGAACTGAAGCATGAATACGGCTTCGGTCTGGCTGAGAAAACAGGAAATGATTATGATGCGGTGATCATAACAGTGCCGCATAATGATTACAAAGAATTGGGGGATGAATACTTTGCCGGCATTACGAAGCCACACGGATTGATAGCCGACCTGAAAGGGATTTACCGAAACAAGATCAATAACAGAACTTATTGGAGTTTATAATATGCCTTTTACAAAAACCGACATACCCGGACTTTTGCTATTTGAACCTGCTGTGTTTGAAGACAACCGTGGCTATCTTTTTGAATCTTATAATGAGAACCTGTTCGATGCCCAGGGTATAAATATCCGCTGGGTACAGGAAAATCAGTCATCATCGTTGTATGGTGTTATAAGGGGGTTGCATTATCAGTTGCCCCCGTTTGCTCAGAGCAAACTGATAAGGGTGCTCCGGGGCAAGATACTGGATGTGTCAGTGGATATCCGGAAAGGATCACCCACTTTCGGAAAAAGTTTCATTAAAGTTTTATCAGCCAGGAACAAGCGGCAGCTTTTCATACCCAAAGGGTGTGCCCATGGGTTTTCGGTACTGAGTGAAAAAGCAGAGGTATTTTATAAGTGTGATAGTTTTTATAACAAGGAAAGCGAGGCCGGGATCATTTATAATGATGCCGAGCTGAGTATTGACTGGAGAATACCGGCCAAAGAGGCTGTTGTTTCAGATAAGGATAAACTGCAGCCCACCTTTGCACAATGTAGTAACAATTTTGTTTTTCAATAAAACGTCTTCTGTGGGTGAACGGCAAAACACTCCGCCAGCTGGCGGAGATGGGGGCAAGATACTTGTTACCGGTTCTAACGGTCAGTTAGGAAAAGAATTAAAGAAACTTGCCCCGGATTTTCCTCCCTACGATTTTACCTTTCTTTCCAGGGAAGACCTGCCCATCCATCATTTTGAAATGGTAAGGCAATATTTCAAAGTATATCATCCTGCTTATTTAATTAATTGCGCAGCTTATACAGCAGTTGACAGGGCAGAATCAGAAAAAGACAGGGCTTTCCACATCAATGGCGAAGCGGTGGGTGTGCTGGCGGCTGTTTGCAAGGAGCATGATACCAAACTGGTACATATTTCCACCGATTATGTTTTTGATGGAACCGCCACAGAACCTTACCGGGAAGATTCACCTACTAACCCGCAGTGTGTGTATGGGGCTTCCAAACTGGAAGGGGAGAAGCAGGCTTTACAGTTTAATCCAGGTACAATTATCATCCGTACATCATGGGTCTACAGTGAATTTGGGAAAAACTTTGTACGCAACATGCTGAAACTGATGGGTGAGAAAGAACAAATAAATGTAGTGGATGACCAGTTCGGTTCACCCACTTATGCGGCTGATCTGGCGGAAGTCGTTTTGCAAATCATTAGTTCCGGGAACCTGCCTGCCGGCAGGCAAAGCTGGCTACCGGGGATTTATCACTATTGTAATGAGGGAGTGATCAGCTGGTATGATTTTGCTGTCGCCATCAAGAAAATGACAGGCAGTCATTGTAAAATAACCCCCATCCCAACTTCACAGTATCCTACAGCCGCCAAAAGGCCTGCTTATTCTGCTTTGGATACCAGTAAAATTCAGCAGACATTCAGCGTTGCACTAAAAGGTTGGGAAAAAAGTCTCGGCGCCTGCCTGGAAAGGCTGAAATGATAAAAGCCCCGGTTGAAATACCGGGGCTTTACAGTTATATCGTTGACCCATAAGGACTAGAAACACTTCTTCCCAATTCCCCCAATTTCCCCCACTTACAGGCTAAAAGTTCTATAAGCCAATACCATCAAGCATTTCAAAAAGTTAAAAGAAGGAAAAGGAAAGTAAAAGATAGGAAACAAATGTTTTACCTATGTTTTACCTGAATATCTTTGTAGTGGATTAAATGAAGCCATTATGAAGCAGCCAAAAGTCAAAGCCCTTCTTAGGACTGGAAAAATCGGTGATACTGACCCACCGTTTTCGGAGCAAACTGACCCACCTAAGTTAACCGCCTGGCAGG
>JANNUI010000458.1:0-6614 GCA_031395125.1 Chitinophagaceae bacterium
TGGTAGGTCAACAGCCCGCCGAACTTCAGTTTGTGGTTGGGCAAAGGATAATAATCAAAATCTGTTTTCAATGTGCCATCCTTGATGCCGGATGAAAGGCCAATCTCAAAATTTTCCTGTGTGGCAGAAAACTTAAACTTATAATCGTTGTAAACAAGGGTGCTGTTCAAAAACAGGCGGCGGTTGAACACATGGTTCCAGCGCAGGGTGGCGGTGGAATTGCCCCAGGGAATTTTGGTTTTGAAGGAGCGTTTGGCATTGGCAAAACCAAGTCCCTGCAGGATCTCTTCCGTACGGTGATGGATATTATAACCGCCGAGGGTTTCCAGTTCATGCAGTTTATCACTGTAGGCATGCAGGGTTTTCTCGTCGCCTGTTCTTTCCAGTTCTTTCCCCAGTTCTTCTATCTCTTTTTCCAATTGCAGCACTCTTTCAAATGCACCCAGCGCCACTTCCAGGATCGAATCAAGGGTATCAAAACTGAGGAGGTCCTGGTGCAGGTAACCGATGCTGGTGGTGCGGCTTCTTTCCACTGTTCCGCCGGAAGGCTGGTATTCTCCAACCAATAATTTCAGCAAGGTGGATTTCCCGGAACCGTTGTAGCCGATCAGGCCGATGCGTTCACCGGGCTGGATATGCCAGGTGGCATCCTCCACGAGGAGCCTTGCACCAAATTCGAATGTTACATTTTGTAAACCGGCGAGCATAGTTGTGAATAGTGAATAGTTAATTGTCAATAGGCAATGGACAATTGGCAAACACCTCAGATTCACCATTCACCATTGACTATTCACTTTTTAAATAGTTTGCAAAAATAACGTAAAGCCGCACATCATCCGGCTTGCTGCAACTATCTTTGCAAGACTTTTTTAGCTGGTTAAACAAAAAACCAACCTGCCTGTTTCAGTTATATGCAACAACTTGCCTCTGTGATGCTGATGATGCTGTGGTTCAACGTCTCTTTTTCACAGAATCCTGCTGCCCCCAACCGTTTTGTGATTAACGGGTATATCAAAGACAGTCTTTCAGGTGAAACCATTATCGGCGGCAGTGTCAGTGTCAACGGGCAGTCGAAAGGAGTGGCCAGTAACCAATACGGGTTTTATTCCATCACATTGGACAAGGGCTCCTATAACATCTTTGTTTCTCATGTTTCGTATGCCGGAAAATCCTTTTTCATTGCATTAGACAGCAACCAGTTGCTGAATGCGGAACTTGTCCCTAAATCTTCTGCACTGAATGATGTGGTTGTTTACAGTAAACGCCGGGACGGGAATGTAAAGAATGCCCAGATGGGAAAAACAGAACTTTCCATGAGCCAGATTAAGAATATCCCGGCATTTATGGGAGAGGTTGACCTGCTGAAGGCCCTGCAACTGCTGCCGGGAGTACGCAATGCAGGAGAAGGGAATGCCGGTTTCTATGTAAGAGGTGGGGGACCGGATCAAAACCTCATCATCCTTGATGATGCCGTGGTGTATAATCCCGGTCACCTGTTTGGTTTCTTTTCTGTTTTCAATTCCGATGCCATCAAAAATGTTTCCCTGATAAAGGGAGGGATGCCGGCCCAGTACGGCGGCCGTCTTTCATCGGTGGTGGATGTGGTGATGAAGGACGGGAACATCAATAAACTGCAGATGGACGGGGGCATCGGTTTGGTGGCATCCCGGTTTTCCATCCAGGGGCCGCTAAAAAAGAACCTGCCTGGCCGGCAGGCAAGCAAGGCATCATTCATTGTTTCCGCCCGGCGCACTTATATCGATGCAATGACCAAACCTTTTATAAAGAAAAGCAGCAGCTTTTATGGCTCCGGTTATTTCTTCTATGACCTGAACGCCAAAGTGAATTACCGGTTCTCAGAAAAAGACCGGCTCTACATGAGCGGTTACTTTGGCAGGGATGTCTTTGATTTTGCCAATGCCAGGCGGTCATTCAAAACCAATATTCCCTGGGGCAATTCCACCGCCACCATGCGCTGGAACCATGTGTTCAACCGCCGCCTTTTTTTGAACAGCACCCTTGTTTATAACGATTATAAGTTTAAGTTTTCTGCCACACAGGAAAATTTTGAGATCGGCCTTTCATCCGGTATCAAGGACGGCACATTGAAAACAGACTTTGATTATTATCCTTTGCCCAACCATAAACTGAAGTTCGGCGGGCTGCTGACGTACCATAAGTTCATTCCCAATGTGGCCAGCGGCAGACAGGATTCCATTTTCTTCAAACCTAACAATGAAAGCGAAAAGTATGCAGCCGAAGCGGCGATCTATCTGCAGGATGACTGGGAAATGGGAGAGAAGTGGAAGGTCAATTACGGGCTTCGTTACAGCAGCTTCACCCAGGCAGGACCCTACACCCGCTATGTGAAGGATGCGGACGGCAACAGGCTGGACAGCACCGTTTACAGAAGATTCAAACCGGTGAAGACCTATGGCGGGCTGGAACCCCGTATCACCGTTCGTTATGCCATCAATGATGAAACCTCACTAAAAGCTGCCGTGTCCCGCAATTACCAGTACATACATTTGGTCAGCAATTCCGGCAACACCCTTCCGACTGACCTGTGGGTGCCAAGTACCTATTTGGTAAAGCCCCAGATAAGCTGGCAGTATGCGGCGGGCTTCTTTAAGAATTTTGCCGGCAATAAATATGAAACATCCTTTGAAGTTTATTATAAAGACATGCAAAACCAGGTTGATTATAAAGAAGGCTATACACCGTCACTTGCCGACCCGGAAGATGAATTTGTTTCGGGTAAAGGATGGAGCTATGGCGCTGAACTGCTGGTGAACAAGCAAAAAGGACAATTCACCGGCTGGATCGGTTACACACTCTCCTGGACATGGCGAAAATTTACACAGCTTAATGACGGAGAAAAATTCCCCACACGGTATGACCGCCGGCATGATATGTCAGTTGTTGCCAACTACGAAGCCAGCAGGAAATGGAAATTCGGAGCTGTGTTTGTTTATGGCACGGGCAATGCCATTACCCTGCCCGAACGGTTTTATTTTGTAAATGGTGTGCTTACACAGGAGTACAGTAAACTGAATCAGTACCGGATGAAAGCTTATCACCGGATCGACCTGTCGGCCACCTACACACCTACGCCTAAAAAGAAAAGAAAACTGAACAGCTACTGGGTATTCAGTATCTACAATACCTACAGCCGCCTTAATCCCTACTTTATCTATTTTGACCAGAATGGCAGTGTCAACAACGGGGACCTGAAAGTAGAGGCGAGGCAGGTATCTTTGTTCCCCATCATTCCGGCTGTAACCTGGAATTTCAAATTTTAATATCCCTATTAAGGTATTCCTGCCATTTGGACTTAAGCCGGAAAGCATTTAGCTTTACTTTCCGCTACGAGGCATTGCAGCATTGCACCGGAGTAGAGTATCCCTTTTCCTGCCCCTGTTTAATACGTTCCCCGTTACCATCATTTTTAATCCTGTCTGCCGACTGGCAGGCACTAAACCAAAACGATGAAAAAGTATTTTTTAAAGAATGAGGAAGGTCAACAGGGTCCTTTCAGCCTGGATGAGTTAAAGGATAAAAACATCAATGCCGGTACTCCCGTCAGGCCGGAGGATACTGAAGAATGGACCACAGCCGGTGCGTTAGAAGAGCTGAAGGATTTTTTCATTCCGCCTGCAGCAGTAAAAACAGATGAGACTGCAGTGATGGCTGTAGGAACTGCTGCTGCAGCAGCTGCAGCACCTGCTCCCGTGGCAGCGGCAGCTACTGTTACAAAAGCAGCTGCTAATAAGGGGAAGGCATGGGTGACATGGGTGCTTTCACTGGCAGCTATTGGCGGCGCCGGGTATTTTGTTTATCAGGATATGGAGAAGAATAAAAATTCTTCTTCAGAAATAGTTATTGACGACAGTACCGCTGTGCCAACAACGGATACGGTTGCCTTTGATGACAGGCCGAACAACGATACTGATCCTGATTCTGATACTGTGCACTTCATGGTGGCAGATTCAGTTACGACTGATGACAGCGAACCCCCGATGGTCGTTACCACGGTGACCACCACCGGTGACCAGGCTAAAGCCAAAGAAGCTGAAGACAAAAAGAAAAAAGCGGTTGACCAGGCAAAGAAAAAAGCGGAAGATCTAAAAAAGAAACTCCTGGCAGCCGATGTCAAAAGGAGAGAGGATGAAAAGAAAAGGCAATTAGCCGCACAGGCCGCTGCAGAAAGAGAGAAGGAGATGCGGAATAACTGGCCCCGCTATGTGCGTGTAGGTTCGTATGAAATTAAAGGAGATGACCAGGTAAAACCATTTTCCATTCCCATCTCTAACGGGTATCTTGTTGCTATTGACAATGTAACCCTTCGGGTGGATTACCTGAAAAAAGAAAAACTGGTGGGTACTGAAATATTGACCCTCAGTAATATTTCCGCCAGGAGCACCCAGTATGTGCAGGCCGCCGGAAATAAAAAAGGCAAGAGAGCAAACGTATATATCACCGGGATCAGCAGCCGGCAATTGCATTTTTGTTACCCGGTAAACAGCGGAAACATGGCTGACCCTTACTATTGTAAATAGTGAGTTGTATAAATTTCAAAGAGGTTGTCTCAAAAGTATTTTCAACACGGAGATACGGAGAAACAGAGTTACACAGAGTATTGAGTCCTAATTTCACTTTCTCTGTGAACCTCAAAAACTCTGTTACTCTGTGTTTAAATTCTCTCCTTTTGAGACATCCTCTTTCTTTTAAGTCAGCTACTGAGTTATTTCACCGGGGGTATGGAATCTTTTTTCTCCTGCGCGGGCATTGGCTGTCCGGCTCCCATCATCATCTTCATCATTTCCCTGATCTCGCCAAACGACCAATGTTCAATGGCTTTGCCGTCCCTGAATTTCACCATGTCAATGGAATTCATTTCAAAAGGCCCCTTTGGCATGCCCATGGAGCCATCGCTGGTGCCGGATAATTTGTACCATACGGCAGCATATTCTTCATCTGCAAATTCCTTTATGGTGGTAAACTTGATGTCAGGCATGGCTGTGTGCATCATGGTGATCATGGCTTTCAGGCTGTCACGCCCCATATCGCCCCGTTCAGTATGGTCAATAAAACTGGTATCCACCACTTCATCAATCTTACTGAAATCACCTGTTTCAAAAGCTTTGGCAACAGCATGTACACCTTCAACATTTTTTTGGGCTTTGTCAGATATGCCATCGCTGTCTTCTTTGTCTGAACAGGAAATAAAAAAGCAGCTGGCGGCTGCAGCAATCGTAAACAAAAACTTTTTCATGTTGGTTTATTTTGTTTGAATAAAAAAGAAAGTTGTCAATTCAGAAGGAGAGGATATGAAGGCAAGGTAAAAATTCCGGGAAAATTGACAAAACCTATTGTGTCCTGGCTGCCACAATGGGTTTTTCATAGATAAACCGCACCATCGCATTTTTCTGTTCATCAGAGGTGAGATAGAGCTGGTAACGTTTGTCGCCGGCATTTACGATCATCAGCGCAGTATTCGGGGGAATGGAGCCCAGGTTTTCACCCACCATAATGAGCTCCTGCTCTGGTCGCCGCAGATCGATCCTGACTTTAATGGAGACGGGTTTTGCCGTAAGCATTTTATTGGAGACTACCGGCATGCCATTGGCATATACGGAGATCGTATCGCCATCCACCTGCCCGTTATCATAAAAATCGATCTGGATGGTGCCCGTATCCACTCTTATTTCCTTTACCAGCTCCGCTTTTCTTTTCGTCAGCGAGGGTGGTAATTTAAAATCAGGTTTGAACGTTGACTTGTCAAATCTCGTAAGTACGAGGGTGCCGGGGTCGCAGGCTGTTTTTCCATCGGTGGCTTTCCCGGTCCAGGAACCTCTCAGTTGTTCCTCTGTCACCACGTTGCCACCGCCTTTATGATAGCTGAGCTGGTATTTTTTTACACAGGGTACACAGTCTTCCTTGATACGGAAAGTGATGATGCCGTTTTCCTGGATGACGATAGTGTTACTGTCCCTTTTAAAAGTTCCCTCAAAATTTTCCCTCACATAATTCAGTGAATCGGAGAAGTGATATGCGGTGCCGGTGATGCGGGTTCCCGCCACCTGCAATTGCAGTTCGATATTATACACTGGGAAACAACCGCCCGGGGCCATTACCAGTTTGCCCTTCCAGATACCATTGATATCTCCCACGGAGTCCTTGTGGACCTGTGCACCTGCAAGGGAACTGGACAGTAACATTGTATATAAAAAGAATTGCCGGAGCATTTGTCTGGAAAAATAGTTGAAAAAAAGGAGGCAGTAGCTAAAAACTTGTCCCGCGGCTGCGGGGTTACAGAAACGGCAGGCCTCTTCATTCATGGAGAGGGAAGGTCCAAAGGATTCTCCAACGGAGTCATTCGACCTTCGGAGGGTGAGGCTAGCGTTTTTTGTATTTAAACCGTACAACAGCATTTTTCTGCTCGGTAGACGTGATCCGCACATCAAAACGTTGCTCGCCTGCTTCCACCACCATCAGCGATGTATTGGGAGGGATGGAGCCAAGGTTCTCCGCCACCATGGTCAGTTCATGTTCGCTGTTGTCTTCATCCATTTTTATTTTCACAATCAGGGGCGACCCGGAAAGTCTTTTAG
>JANNUI010000478.1:0-1605 GCA_031395125.1 Chitinophagaceae bacterium
TGTCATGGACGAACTTATTGCCAAAAATATGGTCCAGGTGGCAGTGGGTGTTAAGCAGCAAAACCGGCCTGAGGCCTGTCTCCATAATACCCGTTTTTAATTCGTCCCTTTCCTCCGGGAAATAACAGCCCGGGTCGATAATGCAACACTGCTTCTGATCGTTTAACAGAATATAGGTATTCTCCTGAACGGGGCTAAATATGAAGGACTTAACAGTTAACATGGATGAAGCCTCCCCCGAACTTTGTTCCTTCCCTTCTCCCGCCTCTTTGGCGGGATCGGGAACCTCCAGGGAGGGGCTTACGGGGATTCCGAAAGTACGAAGAACTGTTAATTGATGGGGGATGCAAAAGATACCTCGTTTATCAGTCCCTATGAGGCTGAATGTCGGTAGAAAAAAATGTAAGTTTGTTTTCGGGAGTCCCGTAGGGGCTGAATGCCTGCTTGCCGGTAGGCAGAGGTTCAACATTGATGAGTAGCGAACAGAAAGTACAAGAGTCCTGACGAAGCAAAGCTTGTCAGGATGCTGACCGAAGCGTCAGCATGCGACGCAACAGACTATGAGCAGTGTTGTTGTCGCTGGGAACAAAAAAATAAAGCGATTAGAAACAGTAAAGCATCTATGAAGAAAGCACTAAGCCTGATTGCCTGCCTTTCCGTCTTCATTGCTATGGAAACTGCAGCCCAAGTGAACACGGTGGAATTTGGTAAAAACCGGGTGCAATACCAGAAATTCAAATGGAAATATTACCAGACCGAGAACTTCAATACCTACTTCAGCCAGGATGGGCTGGGCCTGGGCAAATATGCGGCTCAGGTAGCCGAACTGGAACTTCCTTCCATTGAAGAATTTGTGGAATACGGATCACAGCGCCGTATCAATATTGTTGTGTACAACAATTATGATGAGATGCAGCAGTCTAATATCGGGATTGGTATTGACTGGCAGAACACCGGTGGGGTAACCAAGCTGGTGAACAACAAAATGATCGTTTATTTCGACGGCAACCATGATAACCTTCGCCGCCAGGTGCGGCAGGGTATTGCCAGGGTGCTGGTAGACAATCTCCTTTTTGGCGATGATCTCGGTGAATTTGCCGCCAACCAGGCCCTGCTCGACCTGCCCAAATGGCTGACCGACGGTTATATTTCTTTTGCTGCCGAAAACTGGAGCCCTGAACTGGACGATGACCTCCGCGGAGTGATGCTGAACAGTGATTACCGGAATTTTTACCAGTTTGCCTTTGCCAAACCCCTGCTGGCAGGCCACTCTTTCTGGAAATACATTGCTGATAAATACGGAAAGAACAAAACCACCTATTTCCTGTACCTGGCCCGCATTTACCGCAACCTGAATAATGCTTCCAACAAAATAGCCAAAAAGAAATTCAAGAAGATCCTGCAGGATTTTATGACAGAAGTACAGCAACAATATTTCAAGGATATCCGCGGCCGCAGGAACACACCCCGTGGCCAGTTATCCGTAAGTGAAGAGATCGGCAAGAAGGATTTCATCCGCTTCAATGCCAACCCGGTGCCCCGCAGTTTTACTTATGCCGTGGTGGAGTTCAAGCAGGGCCGCTACCAGGTAGTGCTGATGGAAAA
>JANNUI010000523.1:0-9033 GCA_031395125.1 Chitinophagaceae bacterium
GTCCGCGTCGAAGCAGGCCGGCGTGCCTGCGATAAAGCAGCACAGCAGGCGCGCGAACCGCTGGGCCATCACAGCTGATTATTTCAAACGCAACGAAAAAGATGCAGTTAATAATTTTGACCGGACTTTTTTTGACAGTTCTGTTGTTACATACAGCCGCCATCTTACCAGCCTTGGGGCGGGATATTTTATCCCAGTAACAAAAGATAAAAACATTATGTTCAGTGTTTATGGCGGGGCAGGCGCCGGAAAAATATCTTTTGATGATAATGGTATTGATAACGGGAACATAAACTATAGCCGCCAGTACAGCAGTAACCTGACCAAATGGTATATTCAGCCGGCGATAAGTTTTTTTGCCGGCAAATACTTCAGAACAGGTTTGATAGCAAAAGTCTCGTGGGTGCAGTATGGCAAAGCATCCACCTCTTATACCGGAGACGAACTAAAATACCTTGGTCTTGACCGGTTGCCTGGTAGTACACTCAGCTTTGTGGAAGCAACCTGGAATATGCAGATATCAGCGCCAAAAATGGAGTGGCTCTCCCTTGATGGGGGTTTTACTCTCTCATCCGAGCCATTTGATAATAACACCAACCTTGAAGCAAGAAATTTTAATGCTTCAATCGGATTAAGCCTTGATTTTGGGAAAATGAAGCGAAAATGAGCTGATCAGCATCTTATGCTTTTCTCTATGGTTTTATATTTACTGCTTACTGACCCGGTACAAATTCCCTCCATCCGTCACGGCAAACAGCATTCCATTCAAATAAGCTACATCCCGGAACCGTTCATTCTTGTCGGTCAGCAGTTTTTCTTCTCCCACCACTTTATTATTTACGATCAGCAGCCGGCAGATATGTTCGCTGCTGAGACCGCCGATGAAAAGATTGTTTCTCCATTCTGGAATGGCATCACCCTTATAAAAAGCCATACCGCTGGGGGAGAGCACCGGGTCCCAGTAATAGACCGGCTGTTCCATACCGGCTTTCTGCTGTATGCCATCGCCGATGGTGCTGCCGCTGTATTCGATACCGTAGGTGATAACGGGCCAGCCATAGTTCTTCCCGGGTTTGATAATATTCAGCTCATCCCCTCCACGGGGGCCAAACTCAGCTTCCCATAGTTCCCCGGTCACCGGGTGTATGTCGAGGCTTTGCGCATTACGGATGCCATAGGCATATATTTCCGGCATAGCGCCTGACTGGCTGATGAAAGGATTACCGGGAGCCGGCTTTCCTTCCCTGGTTATCTTAAAGATCTTGCCAAGGCCGGAGTGCAGCCATTGCGCCTGTTTTCTTCCTTCAAGTATGGACCGTTCGCCGGTGGCCACAAAGAGATGCCCGGCTTTATCAAAAATGAGCCGGGAGCCGAAATGCAATGAGCTTCTTAAGGCAGGTGTGGCCCTGAAGATGACCACCGGGAGGTCAATAGTGCCGGCAGCTTCATTCAACTGTCCTTTGGCCACCGCCATCAGGTTGCCGCCTTCATATTTTTCGGAATAGGACCAGTAAATGGTTTTGTTAGTTGGGAAATTTGGATCCAGGGCTGCATCCAGCATCCCGCCCTGCCCACCATCCTCCACTTTAGGAAAACCGGTTATCTTTTTTACCAGGGCTCCGTTTGCATCATGTATTTGCATGTAACCGCTTTTCTCGGTGATGAGGAGGCGGCCGTCAGGCATGGGCACAACAGCCCAGGGTCTGTTCAGATCGTCGCTGATCCTTTCCACCTTGTAAGCTGTTTTTGTTTTAATGCCTGCCACCCTGGTCTGCCCGGCAAATGCAGGCCTGTAATCGGTGTTGGCTCCTTTGGTTTCCACCGGGGGGAGACGGGTGGTATCAGCATTATCCCCGGCCGGCGACCCAACATTTTTATTGGCGCAGCCGGTCGTGTACACCAGGAATAAAATGACTGTCAAAACGAAAGATGCCTTTGTCTTCATAGCTCTTATTGATTGAACTGTAAAAATAACGCAACAAACCCGATAAAGAATAGTTGTGTGGCCTGTTCAGGATAAATTTCATGCTTACCTTTGAAAGGAGACTACACCATGAAAAAATTTCTTGCCGTTTGTGGATTTGCCGGACTGCTGAATACATTGTACTGCCAGGAACTGAGCCAGGTGAGTTTTAACGGGGGCCAAACCCTCGCTTATTTTTCACTGCTTACCGACAGGGAAGTGCTCATCCGGGTTTCAGAAAACGGGCAGGTGCTGGAGTGGGGGGTGGAAATACAATCTTTCCGAAGTAGTAATTATTATGCCCGCCAGTTGCAGCCCTATGCGGGAAGGGTGGATTATTACGGAGCCGATGCGGATTCAGTTTCGAAAGGCAAAGTGCGGAGCATCGGTTCTTCGGTCATTACCTATTACAGTCCTACCGAAGTTGCTTATAAAGTGGGTAAGATACGTACCGTGGGTTCGTTGCTGTTTGATTACTTTTCCAATTTTGACAATAAGCTGCAGCAGGGGAAAATAAAGTTCATTGACAACCTGGCGCTGGATTATTACAGTACGTTTGATAACGAAGCTTTCAGCGGAAAGCTGAGGTCAGTGGGCAGCACTATGATCACCTATTACTTATCTTTCGATGATAAAATGGCCAGGGGAAAATTAAAGAGTATTGGCCCTTTGAACTATGCCTGGTACAGTTCGCTTGAAACGAGATACGGAGGCGGGCTGAAAACAGGCTCTTTCCGGCAGAATGTGGGCAGTGTGGTCTATATACTGCAGTGACGGTTTATTTCTAAAATGCAACATTTCCCACACCCGTTTCATCTTGTTTTTCGACAATTCATGACATCTGTCAGCTTATAGCTCATTATAAGAAAATACTTTCGGTTCATTAAAAAAATTAACTACTCATGAAACCGCAACCAGTCTTGTTCTTCCTTGCTTCCGTTATGATGATCTCAGCAATTACCTCCAGTGATGCTTCTGCCCAGGAGTACAAACTCCGCCAGACCAGCAGTATGATGGGGATGAATTCAGAAAGCACCATTTATGTAAAAGGGATGCGCAAAAGAACCGAACCCGGCGCTATGATGGGAATGCCGGCTCAACCGGTAACGATTGAGCAATGCGACCTGCAACGCACCATCAAGATAAACGATAAGAAAAAATTGTACTTCATTGAGCCTTTTGCCAAAGACCAGGATGAGGTCATAGACGAGGATGTAAAACCAGCCGTAAAGACCAAACCTGCTGCCATTGAACCTAAAAAAGGCGGTATCATCACCAACTGGTACAACATCAGGGATACGGGTGAGCGGAAAAAAATGTACGGCTTCAATGCAAGACATGTGTGGACCACCCAAAAAATGAAACCCTCTCCGGATGCATGCTCCATGAAAGACAGTTTCATCATTAAAACCGATGGCTGGTATATTGACCTGCCACAGTTCAACTGCCCGGTACGTTACCGCCCGGCCAGGACCTCAGCGCCGGATGAACAGCAAAAACCTGATTGCCAGGACAAGTTTGTAACCCGCCGCAGCGGAAAAGGCAAGCTGGGTTTCCCCTTGCAGGAGACCAGGACCATCATCATGAGCGGGGGGGGGGAACAGACCTCTGAGTTCAAGACAGATATAGAAACGCTGGAACTCTCTACCATGAAATTAGACTCCATGCTGTTTGAAATTCCTCCCGGCTATACAGAAGCCAAAAGCGAAGAAGAATTGCAGGATAAGTTTGACATGAATGAAATGATGAACCAGTACAAGGACATGAACAAGGATAACAAGGATGATAAACCCGCTGCCGATGATCCGAAAAAGGAAGGGGTGATTCGGATCGGTGTATATGAACCGAAAGGCGATGAACAGATCCAGGCTTCGGTATTACAGCAATACCTGGCTGAGGCACTTACAGGTGGCAGCATCGAAGCCCTGGCCGTTGCTTCAGAAGAAGAAGCCAAAAAATATAACTGCGACTACACACTGGCCACGGATATTACAAGGATGAAACCGGCCAGCAAAGTGGGAGGACTGATCAAAGTTTTAAAAAACGCCGACCCGAATGCTGCTACATCTTATAATATTGATGCCGGGATGACTTTGATAAAGTTAGCCGATGCTTCTGTTCGGTTGCGGCCAAAACTGGATGGCAAATACGAAGGCAAGCCGGATGATGCAACCAAAAAAGTGATGGATGAAGGGGCCAGGCAGGTATTAAAAGAACTGAAGTAAAGACTGCGAACGACAAATGCCGGATAGTTCAGATGATTACGGGTTTATTATTTATTTTAATTTGCCTAATTGTTAACTCCTCATGGCAGGTTTATTTAATACTCGATTCTTCAATTCCGGGAAAAGAGGAAAACTACTAAGAGAAGCTATCATTCGGGGAGATACCCCAAATGCTCAGCTTTTACTTGAAAAAGGGGCAGATCTGAATTTAAAAAGCAAAGAGGGAGAAACCGTCTTGCAATTTGCAATCAGGGTTGGTAATTGTGAAATAACCCAACTATTACTGGAAAAGGGTGCGGATATAAATGCGACAGGTCAGTGGGGTGAAACTCCTTTACACTCGGCATTAACTAATAATCATTTCGAAACAGCCAAACTCCTGATAGAAAAAGGAGCAGATATAAATGCAACAGGTGAAAGGGGGGCTACTGCTTTGCATTATGCATCATGGAAAAATTCCGGAATAACTCAACTTTTAATAACGAAGGGGGCAGATGTAAACGCAAAAGATAAAGATGGATGGACTGCTTTGCATGGTGCATCCTCGGAGAATCATCTCGAAATAGCCGATCTTCTGATAGAAGGAGGAGCGGATATAAGCGTAAAGGATATAAAGGAAAATACTCCTTTGATTTTGTCATTAGAGAAAGGACATTTGGATATGGCCCGTCTTTTAACAGAAAAAAGGAGGGATATAAATACAAAAGGTAACAACGACGGCCCTGCTCTGATCTTGGCAATTGAAAAAGAATATTTTGATATTGCCCGTCTGTTAATAGAAAGCGGGACGGATGTAAATGCATATAAAAAAGGAAATACTGTTTTGCATTTTGCAATATGGAAAGCTAACCACAGCATAGTCCGGCTTTTAATAGACAAAGGGGCGTATGTAAATGCAAAAGATAAAAATGGCGAATATGTTTCTTTGCATTTGGCGTTACAAAACAAAGATCTTGATACAGCCCGGCTTTTAGTAGAAAATGAAGCATATGCAGATAAACAGGATAAGAAAGGAATTACTCCTTTAATTCTTATAGTAAAGCAGTGGGCATATTTTGGACGGCAGCCGGGTTATTTTGAATTCATCAAACTATTAATTGAAAGGGGGGCAAATATTGATGCCAAAGATAATACCGGATGGACGGCTTTGGATTATGCACAGTTCACTTCCAGAGATTGGGAAAACCCGATACTGGATAGTGTTGCCGGAGTTTTATTAGATGCAGGGGCAAAACGAAGGTGAAGTTTTTTGCGGTGAACAGGCAAATAGTAGCGGCTGGCTGCCGAATAGAGT
Source organism: Chitinophagaceae bacterium (assembly GCA_031395125.1). Taxonomy (GTDB): domain Bacteria; phylum Bacteroidota; class Bacteroidia; order Chitinophagales; family Chitinophagaceae; genus JJ008. Next base: position 5,483 of record JANNUI010000523.1, read on the forward strand.
ACCTTCTGCCTGTTATGGCGGATATAATCACCGTATCAGCACAAGTTTTAGAAAACAATACCTTCGCTAAAATCATTTGTTATGCGAATTCTTTTCTTACTACTGTTTAGCATGACGACAACTCTGCTGCAGGCACAGAATTTAAAATCAGGCGGTAAACTGAAACCTGAGCAGGCCATCATGGATATCCGGCACTACACCGTAGTGCTGGATGTGAACCCTGTGGATAAAGCCATCAATGGCTATACAGAAATTGATCTGAACCTGCTGAAACCAACATCAACCCTCTTATTCGATCTCTGGCAAGGGCTTGCAGTAAGCAAAGTTTCGATCAACGGGAAATCACAAAATATAAAACATACCGATGACGACCTGCTCTGGATCAATCTTGCAGAAGCATTGCCGGAAGGAAAAGTTAAAGTCAAGATCGCTTATTCCGGTACGCCGGCCGTTGCAACAAGACCGCCCTGGGTAGGTGGCTTTCAGTGGGAGAAAGACAAGGAGGGCAATCCCTGGATCTCCATCACCTGCCAGGGTGAAGGAGCCAAGATCTATTTTCCCTGCAAAGACCATCCCAGTGATGAACCCAATGAAGGCGCTGATATGATCATCACCGTTCCGAAGGGACTGGTGGTGGCTGCACCGGGATTGTTGCAAAAAGTGACCACGAAGAAAAATAAGTCAACGTACCACTGGAAGACCAATTACACCATCAGCAATTATTGTATTCTTTTTAATATCGGGAAATACAAAGTGGCAAAGCGGGTCTATACCACAGTGAACGGCAACCAGGTGCCGATGGAATATTATGTGCTGGAAGAAAATTTTGACAAGGCCGAAAAACTGCTGGATCTCTTCGAGCAATCCAGCCGCATCCTGGAAAAATATTTCGGAGAATACCCGTGGGTGAAAGAAAGAATTGCAGCTTCAGAAACACCGCACCTGGGCATGGAACACCAGACCAATATTGCCTATGGCAATAAATACCGGTATGAGAAGATGGCCGGTAAAGATTTTGACTGGCTGCTGCACCATGAATTCGGGCATGAGTGGTGGGCCAACAAAGTGACCAATACTGACTGGGGCCATATGTGGATACAGGAGGGCATCTGCACATTTGGCGATGCAATGGCCACAAGGGAGCTTGCCGGTGAAGAAGCCTACCAACGGCTAATGCAGCGCACAGCAAGGAACACGCAGAACAGGTACCCTGTCGTGCGGGGCGATGAAGTGGATTCTGACAGCGCCTACCAGGGCGATATCTATGGCAAAGGGGCCTTTTTCATGCACACACTGCGCTATGTAATGGGGGATGATATTTTCTTCCCGACCCTGAAGAAACTGGCAACGGATCCGCTGTACACTTATGATAACACCATCACCACTCCGGATGTGGAGAAACTCTTCAGCAGCGCTTATGGCAAAAGCATGCAGCCTTTGTTCCAGTTATTTCTTTATACCACCAACAAGCTGGAAGTGCATGTAAGGCAAACAGGAGATGATAAGTATTATGTGAAACTGACGAACCTGGACATGCCGGTGCCGCTGGATATTCAAACCGATTCAGGCATACAAAGGATGATGGTTGATAAAAAAGGAATGACAGTGACCAGCAAAACTGCGTTACAGGTGGACCCGAAAGTATTTTACCTGAAGAAGGTGATCCTTGAATAAGTTTCACAAGTGATATACCAGATCAACCGGTCATTTTTTTAATTCTTCGGCCAGGTTACTGAAAGTTTCAAAAGGCCCCTTGTCAGCATAAGAGTTCGCAACCCATGCGGGTATACTTCCCCCGGGGTCAATTTCCAAAATATAGCTTATTTGTATGCTGCTGGTTGTGGGCATGGTCACAATCCAGCTTGCCTTGTAGTGAGAGACCCTAACCCTGCCGGGGACTTCGGGAAGAAAATTCTTCTCATGATTACCCTGAATACTGAGTGAGCGGGGCAGGTTGCTGGTATTGATCCGCATATGGATGATCACATCCCGGTTGGAAAGTGGCCAGGGCATCCGTGTCTCAGAGTAATACAGGAAATCATAGGCAGAGTTTTTCTTCAGCAACTTGCTTGTTTTATTACGAAATATCCATTCACTGAAATGAGATGTATTGGTGAGTACAGCGATCAACCTGGCATAGGTACCGGTAAATGTGCATTCCACTTTGACGGCCTTGAAGGAGGAACCTTTTACATCGGACAGGTACACGCTGATGCCGTTCTTTTCTTTTTCCGGTTTCCAGACGTATTGGGCGGGAGAGGACAATGTAAGCAGGATGGTCAGTAAGAGTAAGGACAACCGGGCCATGATAAAATATTTAGGGCAACAGCTGCAAATTACAGCAATAACCCGGGACACCAACTGATAATGATCAGTTAACCGATTTGCCCTTGCCGGTAATACCCTGGAGCGTGTAGCTGACCCGGAATATTTTATTCTTATATTTAACAAAACATCCTGTTATGAAATTCTATTTGCTGGATGGCGCCGGGGCCGGCATTCTTATTGCGATTTTCGGAGTTGGTCTTTTATTCCTTCTGCTTGCCGTTGCACTGGAAGCTATCGTGATGCAGCGGATGAAGTACCAGTTCATTTTCAGGGTATCGTTGATACAGTCGCTGGTAGCAAACCTGGTATCGCTGGCTGCAGGTTTTGTCCTTTTTGCCGGTTCAGAGAGTCAATTTGGGATTGATAATTACACAGGCTTTGCCATCTTGTTTGGGGTCACCGTGCTGCTGGAGTTTATTGTACTGTACCTGATGAACAAAACCCAGCCTGTCAGGCGGACATTGACCGTTTGCCTGGTCATGAACCTGGTGACCTATGCTGTTGCTTTTTTGATCACACTCGCTTTAAACTCTTAAACTCACTGATATGAAACATTATTTCATAGATGTGGTGGATGTCACAGTTTCCCGTTCGGTTGACAGCGCCCTGCTGATCGCCATTGCTTCCACTATTCTGGCAGAAGCACTGGTGATGCTGCTGATAAAATACAACCGTTTTCAAAAAGCAGGGTTGGATTCATTGCTCGTGAACCTTGCTTCTGTTGCTGCCGGATATATTTTACTGAAGCTGGCGCCGGGTCTTTTTGGCCAATACAGTATACCCGGATTGCTGGTGCTTTTGCTTATCACGATAGCCGTAGAACTTCCTTTGTTGTACCTGCTCAACAGAACAAAAGGATTTATTCAAACACTAAAGACGGCTTTGATCATGAACCTGGTTACATATATTTTGTTTTGGATCTATATCCAGGCTTCCCAGAAATGATAAAAAAAGGAGTGATACCGCTGCTGGCGCTGGGGCATGGCCTTAATGACCTGCTGGCGGGTTATTTTTTGGGTAGCCTGGTGCAACAGGAGCAGAACCTGCTGCAGGCAGGTATGGGTTTGCTTGTTTATAACCTGCTCGCTTTTGGCGGACAATATCCTGTTGCATTATGGATGGAAAAAATAAAAGATCCGAAACGGTTTCTTATCGCTTCGTATGGGCTGAATGTGGCGGCCCTGGCCCTGTTTGCTATTTTGCCCCAGCTTTCCATTGTATTG
>JANNUI010000594.1:0-4984 GCA_031395125.1 Chitinophagaceae bacterium
GCAAGAAGGCTGAACCAGGAAGCCGCCAAGACCATGAAATATGGCGGGCTCTCCGCAGAAGAGGCCTTGAACATGGTTACCATTAACCCGGCCAAAATGCTGCATGTGGATGATAAAACCGGGAGCCTGAAAGTGGGCAAAGATGCCGATGTGGTGATATGGAGCGACAACCCGCTGAGTATTTATGCGAAATCACTTTATACGATAGTGGACGGAACTGTTTACTTCGACCGGCAAAAAGATGAACAAATGCAAAAGCAGGTGGATGCAGAAAGAATGCGACTGGTGAAGAAACTGAATGGCGAAAAAAGAAGCGGCGCACCCACGATCCCGGCAACCCCGTCATATCAAATAATGCATACCTGCAGCGATCATGGTCACAGCCATGGCCTGTTGGTGATTGACGCAGATGAATTGAATAACAACTAAAACTTACTATACATGAAAAAGCTATTATTTCTTTTCATCCTCAGCTCAATAACCGCCGGAGCTTATTCGCAGGCCAATGTGCTGCCGGCCCCCGCCCAAAAAGGTGTGATGTATATTAAAAATGCCACGATCCATGTGGGCAACGGAACAGTGATCGAGAACGGGACCATACAAATAAAAGATGGTAAGATCGAAAAAGTGGGGAAAGATGTAACTGTTCCTGCAAGTGGGGCGGAAGTAGTGGATGCCAAAGGCAAACATGTTTACCCGGGACTGATCCTCCCCACCAGTGCGCTGGGTTTAATTGAGATCAACGCTGTAAGAGCAACAAACGATACCAGGGAAATTGGCGACATGAACCCCAATGTCCGCTCCATTGTAGCATATAATACTGATTCAAAGGTCATCAATACCCTGCGTTCAAACGGGGTGCTGGCTGCGAATGTTATTCCTCAGGGAAGCTTCCTGGCCGGTTCATCTTCGGTGGTGCAGCTGGATGCATGGAACTGGGAAGACGCTGCCATGAAAACGGATGCCGGGATGCACCTCTTTATGCCTTCGCTGATGCCAAGACCCAGTTTTGGAAGGGGTGGTGGCGGCGCCCCCGGCGGCCCCAATGCAGGCGTTACACCCGGTGACCCGGTAAAAGAAGGACTGGAGCAGATCGAAAAACTGAAAGGATTTTTTAAAGAAGCAAAAGCTTACAACGGCAATGCCGCTAAAGATGAAACCAACCTGAAATATGAAGCCGTTAAAAATCTCTTTACCAAAAAACAAAAATTCTATGTACATGCCAGCACCGTGAAGCAGATGCTGGTAGCGCTGGATTTTGTAAAAGAGTTCGGTTTCGATGTGGTGATCGTAGGTGGTAGCGAAAGCTGGCAGATCGCTGACCTGTTGAAACAGAATAATGTTTCAGTGATATTGCAGCAGATGCACAGCCTGCCTACCACTACGGATGATGATGTGGACCAGCCTTACAAGACCGCGGCCATACTGCAAAAAGCAGGAGTGCTTTTTGCTATTTCAGATGATGATGCACAAACACGTGGACGGAACCTGCCCTTTAATGCCGGTACTGCAGCTACCTATGGACTTACCAAAGAGGAAGCGCTGGCTGCCATCACCCTCAATGTGGCAAAGATCATGGGAGTGGCCGATAAGACCGGGAGCATTGAAGCCGGTAAAGAAGCCAATATCATTATCAGTTCCGGCGACATCCTTGATATGAGCACCAGCAATGTAACGGATGCCTTTATCCAGGGAAAGAAGATCAACCTGGACGACAAGCAGAAACAACTGAATGACCGCTACGAGCAGAAATATGAACTAAAACCCAAGAAAGGGTTTTAACAGACTGATAAAAATGAGCAGAGCCAAGTGTTGAAAGCTGCCCGGCTTTTTTAGTGCTTGTGCTGATCATTGCCATTATCATCTAAGTTAATGGGCTCGCCGCAATGGGGGCAGCGATGCGTTTTCTTTACCCGTTCAGACCTGAATTCATCAATGAAACCGGCTGTAATGATACCGGCAGGTAAAGCAAAAAAAGCGATACCGGTAAGCATGATGATACTGGCAAGGCCTTTCCCAAGATTGGTAATAGGATACATATCCCCATAACCGGTTGTGGTAAGTGTTACAACTGACCACCAGATGGTTTTGGGTATGCTGGTAAACAAACTTGCTTTAAAACCCGGGGCCGGTGTGAGGTGTTCTGCAAAATACATGATGCAGGATGCGATGATGATGAGAAAGATAGCCAGAACAAAACTGATTGCAAGCTCATTAGCCCTTTTTCTAAACACATTGCTGATCATACGGGCTGACGTTGTATAAGCTGTGAGCCTGAACAGCCTGAGTATCCTCAGCAGGCGCAGCATCCTTAGTATCCTCAGATCAAGGCTAATAAAGGCATGCAGGAAAGATGGAACAATGGCAATCAGATCTATTAATGCCGCCGGGGACAGCATATATTTCAACCGGCCCCAGAAACGGCCTTTGTATTTTTCTTCATGGTTGCTGCTCCATACCCTCAGGATGTATTCGATCGTAAAAATGCTTACTGAAACAAGATCAAAATTGTCAAAGAAGGGTTTATATTTTTTGTGAATGGGTACTATCGTTTCTAACATTACCGCCACCACATTCAGTATGATCAATACAATAATGAAGATATTGATGATCTTATCCCAGTGTTTATCGCCTACTATTTCGGGGTGCAGCAGGCCATGAACCTTTTTTTTGGTTGCATGGTACATAAGTGGGTTTGCTTTGGCCGTTCTAAAGTTAAAAGAAAATCCCCCTGTTTATTAAAACAAGGGGATTTTTATAAAAAATCAGGTTGATTTTTACTTAGGCATCATGTCCTGGCTCAGTGCCATTACCCACTCAGCCCATGCTTTGGCTTCTTCCGGATTTGCGGCCAGTTTCATACCAATATCAGTTGACCTTTTAGACCAGTCCGTCAATTTAGCTGACAGGTCAGCCAGTTTTGCAGGGTCGCTCAAGCCGGTTTTGTATTCCGTCATGAAAGCTGCATAGTCATTGGCAAATTTCTGTACTTCAGGATCAGAGAAAGTGGGAACACCGGCCAGGTTTGCAGGAGGTGCGTCAGTGGTAGTCGTAGTGGTAGTGGTGGTAGTGTCGCCTTCGGGCTTCTTTTCATCCTTTTTCTTGTTGTTGCAGGATGCCATTACGCCAACCAGCGCCAATACAGCAAATACTTTTTTCATTGTTTGTTGATTTTAGGTTTAACAATTAGGGTCGCAAACGTAGAGTTTTTTTACGACACCCCATAGCTTTTTAGCCCCTGTTTACCAACAGGCTGAAAAACTACTCAGCACCTAGGCTTCTTTTCCGTGGCAATGCTTGTACTTTTTACCTGAGCCACAGGGACATGGGTCGTTCCGGCCGATCTTTGGCCCAACGGTCACCGGTACTAATTTGTCTTTTTCATTGGCCGCATAATCATCCCCAGTGGCATCTACTTCTTCTTTATTGGCCCGCATCCGGCTCATATCGGTTTTTTGCTGGCGGCCTTCTTTCAAAGGGGCATTATCCTGCTGTATGGGTATGGAAGAATGACTGAGAAAAGAAACAATGTCCTTGTTCACTTCCCCGTTCATATTGCGGAACAGGTTATAGGCTTCCACTTTATAGATGACCAGCGGGTCTTTTTGTTCCAGGTAGGCTGTCTGCACACTCTGTTTCAGGTCATCCATGGCACGCAAATGTTCTTTCCATGCATCATCTATCACACCAAGGGTGATGGTTTTCTCCAGCGAGTTGCTGAGTTCAAGACCCCCGCTGCTGATGGTTTTATCGAGGTTGGTCAGCACACTCAACCCCTTACGGCCATCTGTGAAGGGTACCACCACATTTTCGATATGGCTTCCCTGTGTGAGGCGTATGTTTTTGAATACAGGAATGGCCTGTTTCTGCAGCTCTTCTTTATGATGGCTGTACCTTTCGGTAGCCTCGGCATACAACTGGTCAACCAATGCATTCACATCGCCTTTGCCAAAATCTTCTGCGCTGATATTTGTGTCAAGCCCGAAATTGACAATGCAGCCCATTTTGAAACCTTCATAATCTTCCTGCTCCCGGAAAGAATCAATAAGGCCTTCGGCCACGGTGGAGAAGGAAGTATCTATATCCAGGGCCAGCCGCTCTCCAAACAAGGCGTGGTTCCGTTTATCATACACAACATTCCGCTGTTTGTTCATCACATCATCATATTCAAGCAATCGCTTACGAATACCAAAGTTATTTTCTTCCACTTTCTTCTGTGCCCTTTGGATACTGTTGCTGATCATGCTGTGCTGGATCACATCACCTTCCTTATAGCCCAACTTGTCCATCAGCGAGGCAATTCGTTCACTGCCAAACATCCGCATCAGGTCATCTTCCAGTGACACATAAAATTGGGAAGTGCCGGGATCGCCCTGCCGGCCTGCACGGCCACGAAGCTGACGGTCCACACGGCGGCTTTCATGTCTTTCGGTACCGATGATGGCGAGGCCACCTGCATCTTTTACGCCGGGGCCTAGTTTGATGTCCGTACCACGTCCGGCCATATTGGTGGCAATGGTCACGGCACCGGGCAAACCGGCTTCCGCAACGATCACGGCTTCTTTGGAATGTTGTTTTGCGTTCAGTACGTTGTGCGGGATCTTTTTCTGCTGCAGCATCCTGCCCAGCAACTCACTCACTTCTACAGAAGTGGTACCAACCAGACATGGCCTTCCTGCATTTCGCAGCGCTTCTATTTCATCAATAACGGCTTTGTATTTCTCCCTTTTTGTTTTATACACCAGGTCCTGCCTGTCATTGCGTATCATCGGGATATTGGTGGGAACGGTCACCACATCCAGTTTATAAATGCTCCACAACTCTGCAGCCTCTGTTTCGGCAGTGCCCGTCATGCCTGCCAGCTTGTGATACATCCTGAAAAAATTCTGCAGGGTAACGGTAGCATAAGTCTGCGTCGCCGCCTCGATCTTCACATTTTCCTTCGCCTCTATCGCCTGGTGCAGGCCGTCCGAGTAACGGCGTC
>JANNUI010000595.1:0-1972 GCA_031395125.1 Chitinophagaceae bacterium
AAAAAAACATAAATATCATTGATATGAAAAAAATAAGCATTCAAAGGTTAGCGGTCCTATCCCTTTCTTTGGGTCTGTTTTTTACAAGTTGTAAAAGATATTCCGGGGATTTTCAGGATACGAACGTAAACCCCGGCGTAACCGGCAGCCCGATTTTCGGGGCCCTGATGACCAATGTTAAGTCTGCCATAGCCGGCTATGCAGCAGGAACCAGGGGTGGCCTGTATTGCCAGTATTTTTCTGAAACGCAATACACCGACGTATCGCTGTATTCATTGCCCCAGATAAATTTTGAGGGTGAATATTCAGGTATTCTCAACGACCTGCAAAATATTATTGACAATGGGCCTAACCCTAATATGAAATCTGTGGCAAAAATACTGAAGGCTTATATCTTCAGTTCCATAACCGACAGGTGGGGTGATGTCCCTTATTCTCAGGCCCTTACCGGAAACGGTACACCCGTATTTGACAGGCAGTCTGATATCTACAACGGTTTGATAGTTCTGCTAACTGCTGCTGTTGACGAGTTTAGCGGTACCGGCGCCATTACTGGTGATGTGATTTATGCTGGAAATGTAACCAGGTGGAGAAAGTTCGCCAATTCACTGAGGATGAGGCTGGCCCTCCAGCTTAGCAAAAGGTATCCAGCTGCAGGCGGAGTTGCTGCCGTACAGTTTAATGCTGCGCTTACCCACACGGCTGGTATTATTGAGAACAATGCCGATAATTTCAAGGTAAGTTTCCCGGGAGGAAACTTTAAATCTCCCTGGTACAATCTGTATGATGGACGTATTGATTTTGGTGAAAGTGAAACAATGACTGCATTGATGGCATCCCTGGGTGATGGGCGTCAGGCTGCATACGGCAGTTCCGCACTGGGCGTTCCTTACGGCCGCCTCAGGTCTTATATTGACCCATGGACAAGCAGCAATCCAACCTGGGCACGAATATTAAACCCTTCTTACCGTGCTGAAAATGGAACTGTAGTAGCTCTTTCTGCTGCTGAAGTATATCTTGCCAGGGCAGAAGCCGCCGACAGGGGCTGGACTGCAGAAAACATGAACACAAGGTATCAGGAGGGGGTCAATGCATCTTTTGCCCAGTGGAACTTAACGCCGCCTGTGGCTGCCTATTTCACCCAGGCTACAGTAGTATTAAGTGCGCCTGCAGGCACGGCAGCTAATATCAGAAATCTTGCTATTCAGCAATATGTTGCCGGATATCCCGATGGATTAAGGGGATGGAATATCTGGAGAAGGACCGGATGGCCGGTATTGACCCCTGCACCGGATGCCACTAACAGCTCACGCCTTATACCACAGCGTTATACTTATGGTCAGCAATCCTATGGTTCGAACACAGCCAATGTAAATGCGGCTGCCACTGCCATTGGAGGCGATAACCAGGATACAAAAGTATGGTGGGCCCAATAAAGTCTTACATCACAAACTAAAAATGTAAAACAATGAATAAGAAACAATCAATATTTGGTCTCCTCTTTATTGCAGTGGCGTTTTCTTCCTGCATCAAAAAAGAGGTGACAGCCCTGGCCGACGAAGGGAAAACCTTTGTAAAAATTCTTGGCGGGGGCACACCGGCCGAACTAAAAAAGAACCCCATTGATTTTGTACCGGTATCCCAGCAATTGCTGGTATGTGATCTCCGCAAGGATGCCGCTACCAACGGAGCGCTGAACACAGCCACTACGGTGGTGGTAAAAGATGATACTGCTGCCGTGCGGGCCGCTAATCCTGCTTATATACATTTCCCGCCTGCCTGGTACACTATCCAGACAGAGCCTGCAAAAGTGGGCGGTATTGGCGGTACCTGGACCTTTACATTCGATGCCGGAGAACTTGGCAAACAGATATATATCACCATTCCGGATGCAACTTTACTGAACCCAAGCGCTTTGTATGCACTTGGTTTCACCATTACATCTGTTAGTGCAGACGGGGCCATTTCTAAC
>JANNUI010000619.1:0-3519 GCA_031395125.1 Chitinophagaceae bacterium
GACGAAAACAAAATTTTACACACCCAAAGCATCAGAGTTCATTGAATGGCTGGAATGCGGGCTGGAGGCTTTTGAGAAGAATAAAAAATAAGAAATTAAGAATAAGAAATAAATAAGTAGGGAGATCGTCTTAAATAAAAATCCCGTCTCGCTTGAAGCAGGACGGGATTTTCAATTTGGTGTCATTCTGTACCAGCCTTCCAGCTTGGCAAGCAAACAAAAGATCCTTGAGAAAAATCTTTCTACCCGGATGGAGATACAGAATGACAAGAGCTTCTCCCTCTCCATTTATGGAGAGGGTTGGGGTGAGGCTACAATGCGATTTGTTTTTGCGTCATCAGCTTACGCAAATTAATTAATCCGTAACGCATCCGTCCCAAGGCCGTGTTAATACTGCAATTGGTGGCAGCGGCGATTTCTTTGAAACTCATATCGGCATAATGACGGAGGATGATCACTTCCCGCTGGTCTTCGGGCAGGCGTTGCAGCATATCACGGACACGGTCATGACTCTGTCTCCGCATCATCGTGGTCTCGGCACTGTCTTCAGAAAAATTCAACACTTCAAAAATATCTTTATCCTCGCCGGTTCGGATGATGGGGGTGCGTTTTACTTTCCGGAAATGGTCCACACAAAGATTATGGGCTATCCGCATGGCCCAGGGCAGGAATTTACCTTCCTCGGTGTAGCGGCCGCCCCTCATGGTATCGATGATGCGGATAAAAACATCCTGGAAGATATCTTCAGCCAGGTATTTGTCTTTTACCAGGAACATGATCGATGTGTAGAGTTTGTCCTTGTGCCGCAGCACCAGGGCTTCCAGGGCATCGAGACTTCCATCCTGAAACAGATGGATGAGTTCATGGTCGGTTTTTTTTAATAAAGCTTTCATAACTCCTGCAGATTTAGGTTGCTTCCCGTACGGCAATAGCCGTTCAGGATGGTTCATGGATATTGGTTGCAATAAAATTGTTCGGTTAAAAAAACGAGTAGAAGTTATGCGATAGGCTGGGTAAGTTTTGGGTTATTCATTGTTTTGGATATTGGAAGTCTAAAAATAGAATTTTCTGTGAAAAAACCAAACATTTGTAACCACACGGTGTAACTTTATTTGCCAAAGAACTGTTAATGATTTAGTGCGAAAACAATGCAGCACACGGCTTTACATTTGTGTGACATAAAATGGAGAACAGAATAAAAGGGAAGAACCCCGTTAAACCCAAGACCGTAATTTCCGCAGAAAACATCCTTATCAAAGGCGCCCGGGTACACAACCTGAAGAATGTTACGGTGGAGATACCCCGCAACAAGCTCATCGTGGTGACCGGTGTGTCCGGCTCGGGTAAATCCTCTTTGACGATCGATACCTTATATGCCGAGGGCCAGCGACGTTATGCCGAAAGCCTGAGCGCCTATGCCCGCCAGTTCCTCAACCGGATGAACAAACCGGATGTGGACCATATCAGGGGTCTTTGTCCTGCCATCGCTATCGAACAAAAAGTAACAACAAGAACACCCCGCAGCACCGTCGGCAGCATGACAGAGATCTATGATTACCTGAGGCTGCTTTTTGCCCGGACAGGGAAAACCATTTCTCCTGTTTCCGGAAAGGAAGTAAAGAAAGATGATGTGACTGATGTGCTGGAGGCGGTTAAGAACTTACAGGAAGGCGATAAGGTCTTTATCCTGGCTACTTTCAAGCAACATAAGAACAGGGATATTAAAGAGGAGTTGAATATTCTGGTGCAGAAAGGGTTTAGCAGGGTATACAGTCGGGAGAAGGGAGTGGCGAGTGGCGAGTGGGGAGAGGTTTACAGGATCGAAGAACTCTTAGAATTAAGTGACAAAGAACTTAAAACAAAAAAGATCACACATATCCTTGTTGACAGGATTGTAGTAAAAAAATTCGACGAAGATGATATGCATCGCATGGCCGATTCAATCGGTACAGCTTTCTATGAAGGCGAAGGTGATGTCTATCTTGAAGTACAGCCTGCAACCCCCACTAGCCACTCCCCACTCCCCACTAGCCACTCGCAACTAGCCACTCGCCACTTCAACAACCGCTTTGAACTGGATGGGATGCTGTTTGAAGAACCACAGCCCAATCTTTTTTCTTTCAATAACCCTTTTGGCGCCTGCCCCACCTGCGAAGGCTTTTCACAGGTGCTGGGGATCGATGCAGACCTTGTCATCCCCGACAGGAGACTAAGTGTGTATGACGGAGCCGTGGCTCCCTGGAAAGGAGAGAAACTCGACTGGTGGCGGCAGAATTTTGTGAAGGGGGCAAAGAAATTCAACTTCCCCGTACACAAACCTCTGGCTGACCTTACTGAAAAGCAAAACAAACAACTCTGGGAAGGAAGTAATGGGGTCTATGGCATCAATGATTTCTTTAAAGATGTGGAATCACAACTGTACAAAGTGCAGTACCGGGTGCTGCTGAGCCGCTACCGGGGCAGAACAGAATGCCCGGATTGCAACGGCTACCGCTTACGCAAAGAAGCATTGTATGTAAAAGTAGGGGGCCTGCACATTGGCGAATTGAGCATTATGCCGGTGAAAGACCTGGAACAATGGTTTGATGTACTCAACGGAAAACTCAGCGCTCATGATAAGGAAGTGGGAAAAAGAATTTTGATTGAACTGCACAACCGGCTGGATACATTAATAAAGGTAGGGTTGGGTTATCTCACCCTAAGCCGCCTAGCCAATAGCCTCAGCGGCGGTGAAAGCCAGCGTATACAACTCACCAGGAGCCTTGGCAGCAACCTCACCAATTCATTATATATACTGGATGAGCCTTCCATCGGGCTTCATTCAAGAGATACTGCCAACCTTATCAAAGTGCTGAAAGAGCTGAGGGATCTTGGAAACACGGTGGTGGTGGTGGAGCATGATGAAATGATGATGCGGGAAGCCGACCATATCATTGACATGGGTCCGCTGGCTTCACATCTCGGGGGCGAAGTAGTGGCCGAAGGAAATTATGATGATATCATATGGAACCAAATGAGCCTTACAGGCAAATACCTCAGTGGTACTTTGAAAATTGAGCCGCCGAAAACGGTCCGCAAATGGAACCGCTCTGTTACAGTGGAAGGGGCCCGGCACAACAACCTGAAGAATATCACTGTAGAGTTCCCGCTGAACCTGCTCTGCGTGGTGAGTGGCGTAAGCGGCAGCGGTAAAACAACTTTGGTAAAACAAATTTTTTACCCGGCCCTGCAAAAGATAAAAGGAGAGTTTGGAGAAAAGATCGGTTATCACAAACAGGTTAGTGGTGATATAGACGGAATTGCACAAATTGAACTGGTGGACCAGAACCCCATCGGTAAATCTTCCCGCAGCAACCCTGTTACTTATATTAAGGCGTATGATGAGATAAGGGACCTGTTTGCCAAACAGCCGCTGAGCAAGATGCGGGGCTTTCTTCCTAAACATTTTTCCTTTAATGTGGACGGGGGAAGATGCGATACCTGCAAAGGTGAAGGCGAACAGGTGGTGGAGATGCAGTT
>JANNUI010000622.1:0-1824 GCA_031395125.1 Chitinophagaceae bacterium
GCCCAGTGTTCCGTTTTTTCTAGCCCCTATCTACATCGATTGGCAGGAAGATCCCAAGCTTGTCTCGGTATCCGCACCTGGCTTAATCTCGTTTGAAGACATCATCGCACAAGCCGGCGCGAACTTGGGACGAGCCGAGCTGACCCGCTGGCTCAAGCAACGATACGTCGAGCAGAGTTGGCAATACACGACTCCCGTATCGCCGCGACAAGCTTGAGGCGACAGGCGTGTGGACAAGCAAGCTAACGACGCGAGTCGGTAGTGCTGACACAATTGTCTAACGATGCCGATCACCGGATACGGTTTGGCTTAGCCAGTTGTATGAGCCTCCACCGACTTTCGTCAGTAGTTTCCGAAAGCGTAACCGATTAGCGTCGGTAGTTTCCGATATTCCGATGCAGCCCCGCGAATTTGCCGACTGCTTTTTCGGCAGCCAGCAAATATTTGATCGCTTCGTCGGGATTACCAGAGTTGAGTTCCAGCAATCCTCTCAGCAAGTCGACTTGAGGGACGACGCGAATGTTCTTGTCTTCCATTCCTGGATCGGAGCAGTTTCCTGCGGCGATATGGTCGATCAAGTTTCGACAGTCTTCGATACGTTCGAGGCGCTGATAACAGTCGGCCAAATTGTAGGCGATTGCCAAGCGAGTCGGTTGACTACGGTGGACGGCTTCGAGCAGTTCGACGGCTTCAGAGGGGCGACCCGTCCACATCAGCGAACAGCCCAAGTTGTATTGTGCTTCATCGGCGGCTCGGCGCATGGTTGTTTGCTTGTTGTCGGCCACTGCGTCGATATATCCCAATTCGGCAAGCTGATTCATGGCGGCCATTTCGGCAAACGGATCGCTTTGGATTTCGCCCGAGTGCATTCCGCATGCGCCGGGCACGTCCTCCCATGTAGGAATTTTATCCGGCGTGACTTCGTGGTCGAACACTTGAACCAACGGAACGCCGGCCATGTCTTCGCCGATGGGCAGGCCAAGCAATGTCAGTACGGTCGGAGCCACGTCGAGAATTCGGCCACCAAAAAGCAATTCGTCTCGGCGAACATGCGGGCCCTTTAGTACGCAAATGCCGTAGGGCCGATGCCAAGCGACTGGGCCGGACGGTTCTTGAGGCGTAAGAATCGGTCGACGATGACCGGTTTGATATCCGTGATCAGAAACGATCATAACGGTCGTCTCGTCGCCAGCGAGCTTTAATAACCTTCCCAGCATCATGTCATGAAACTTGTAAGTTGTGTTCACCACGTCTTTGTACAAATTGAAGACCGGTTCAGGGATGTACTCCATCCTCGGCGGATGATAATACATAAAGCCGTGGCAGAGATGATCAATCGTATTGAAGTACACGGAGACCATTTCCCAAGGCTGCGTTTCCATGATCCACGTGGTGACTGCTTGATTCGTCGCGCATTCTGCCAATTGCAACGCCAACATCCGAACATTCTTATCATTGGCCTGGTCGATCGACCTAACTTTGGGAATGAAGTGCTCCAATTCATCGAGCGACAAATCCTGCGGATGAATTCGAAGTTCTGCCAAAGTTTCCGATAACTTGCGCGGATGAACGCTTCCGGCAACGACGGGCCAGTCTTGGTCGACCGTGCGGATCGGTTTGGCAAACAACTCCGAGACGCATACTCCGTTGATGGGCTCGGCAGGATGTCCGGCAAACCAACCAACGACGTGGTTCTTAATATTCGACTGAGTCAGGATGTTCCAAAAGGCTTTGCATTTTCGGCTGGTGCTGGTAACCGGACGGACGCCTTTTACACCGTTGGGATCCGGTTCGGTAAAGCCGCAAATGCCATGCAAATAAGGG
>JANNUI010000032.1:0-11229 GCA_031395125.1 Chitinophagaceae bacterium
ATTTCATGTCGGTTTAATGAATAATTTAGCCTGAGATATCCCGGCGAAAAGCCATGAAAGAATTCAGACTGCAAATATCGGTGCTTGTTTTGTTGCTGCAGGGCACAATCGTTGCTGCACAGGGAAAATACAATTTGGATGTGTATTGCCCGGATAAAGATGCTGCTTTGATGGTTCCGCAGCTTGGCATACAAACAAATTTCTCCTCCCGGTTTACCTGTACAGAATACATCAGCCAGTTGCCGGGACTTCTGCAGGGAAAGGGATATGTGACCGCTTCTCTTGACAGCATTCAGTATGATGCTGAGTCGGCCCGTATCGTATTGTTCATCGGCGAGCTTTATAAATGGGCCAGGCTGGATGTAAAAAGCATTGAACCATCATTGCTGGAAGCAGTGGGATGGCGGGAAAAAACATTTACCGGTCAGCCTATGGATTTTGCACAGGTGCGGCAATGGCTGGAACGGATGCTGAACCGGCTGGAAAATACAGGTTTTCCGTTTGCAAAAATTTACCTGGACAGCATAGAACTGGATAAGGATAAAGTTTCAGCGTTGCTGAAGGTTGATAAAGGACCTCTTTATACGATAGACAGTATCCGCATCTAT
Organism: Chitinophagaceae bacterium; assembly: GCA_031395125.1. Classification (GTDB taxonomy): domain Bacteria; phylum Bacteroidota; class Bacteroidia; order Chitinophagales; family Chitinophagaceae; genus JJ008. The sequence continues at coordinate 609 of JANNUI010000032.1, forward strand.
GGCAATGCAAAGATTTCCAACTTCTACCTGCAGCGATACCTTGATATTCCGGCTGGCAGTATTTACAGCAAGGAAAAACTGTTGCGGGTAAATAAAAAGATAAGGGAGCTGACCTATATCGAAGAAGAAAAACCTTTTGATCTCAGTATGCTGGCCACGGGATCGGTGCTGAACATGTACCTGAAGCAAAAAAGGAGCAGCCAGGTGAATGTGCTGATCGGTTTTTTACCCAATAACGACCAGTTATCGTCCAAAAAATTTTTGTTGACCGGCGAAGCAAATATCCTGCTGAAGAATGCATTGGGTTCCGGCGAGGTCATCGGGCTGAACTGGCAGCAGGTACAGGTTAAATCTCCCCGTCTGAACCTGCTCTTCAACTATCCCTATCTGTTTCGTTCACCGGTAGGGATTGACTTCGCATTTGACATTTTGCGAAAAGACAGCAGTTTTGTCAATATCAATCTACTGTTGGGTGCCCAATATACCCTGAATGCCAACCAGGCCGGAAAGCTTTTTATTCAGCGGTTGCAAACCATCGTCAGTTCCGGCGGCATCAATGCGGCACAGATCATCCAGACCCGGAGGCTGCCGGATATCGGGGATGTGAGTTCCTTCAACGTGGGGGTGGATTATGAATTAAATACTACTGACTACCGCCTGAACCCCCGTAGTGGAAATGAATTGCGGCTGGTTACTTCCATCGGAAGCAAGAAGCTGAAAAAAAATGGAGAGATAACTGAACTGAAAGACCCCACCGACCCTGCTTTTGATTTTGAAAATCTGTATGACACCGTAAAACTGAAGACCTCCCAGTTCAGGGCAAGATTAACTGCGGCCAAATATTTCCCCCTGGGCAACAAACGCAGTACTGTGAAAACTGCCATCAACGGGGGTATGTTCCAGAGCGGTAATATATTCCGCAATGAACTGTTTCAGATCGGAGGCTATAAATTGCTGCGTGGTTTTGATGAAGAGAGCCAGTACTTGTCTCATTTTGTAATCGGTACGGTGGAGTTTCGACTGCTTGCAAGCCAGAATTCATATTTCTATGCACAAATTGACGGAGGCTGGGGCAGAAACAACATTCCGGATGTAAAACTCAATTATACCTATATCGGAACTGGCCTGGGACTGGCACTTGAGACAAAAGCCGGGGTATTTAATCTTGCCTGGGCCGTTGGAAAACGAAATGATACGGAATTCAACCTTCGGCAGTCTAAGATCCATTTCGGTTTTGTCAATTATTTCTGATAATCTGAGTAAACTCGGATTGCAGTTCAATATTTTTGTTGTACAATTATTCTGTTTGAAGAACCGACTCATCTTTATATTATTTTTTTTGGTGCTGGCACATGCTGTTTTTTCCTCCGAAGGAGTCCCTTTGGATCAGACACACAGCGATACCACTATTATTTCAGCAACAGATTCAATACAAGTACAGGATACAGCGTTTCAGAATGATTCATTACAGCTGCTACGCACCGATTCTGTTTCAAAAAAACCAAAAAGGGATACGGGCTGGCTATTAAAAACAGGTATCCCTTTTTCAACCGGGCCGATGAGCTGGCAGATCATGCAGCATCATCCCTGGTTTGGTTTTGCCAGCGCCACCAGCACAAAGCCTGTAAGTACGGTCAGAAAGTTTACCGGCAAGGAATGGCTGTTCTACCTGCTGCTTGCCCTGCTGATCGCTTTTGGATTTTTGCGAAACCTCTTTCCAAAATACTTCAGCGACCTGTTCCGTCTTTTCTTCCGCACCACTATCAAACAGCGGCAGATCAAAGAACAACTAATGCAAACACTCCTGCCTTCGTTGTTGCTGAATGGTTTTTATGCCGTCAGCGCTTCATTATACATTAGTCTTGTTTTGGAGCATTTTGATATGAACCCGGCAGCTAATTTCTGGCTCCTGGTTTTATACTGTTGTGCGGGGCTGTCTGCCATTTATTTGATCAAATTCATCGGCATCAAGGTCACCGGGTGGTTATTTAATATGCAGGAAGCAGCCGACTCCTATATCTTCATTGTTTTTGTGGTGAACAAGATGATAGGCATCCTGTTGCTTCCCTTTCTCGTACTGATTGCATTTGCAGTGGGGGAAATTTATTCCGTTGCTATTGCCCTTTCCTGGTGCCTGGTGGGAGGGTTGTTTATCTATCGGTTCATTCTTACTTATACGGCAGTTCGCAATCAGGTCAAAGTCAACCCCTTTCATTTCTTTTTATACCTCTGCGCCTTTGAAATAGCGCCCCTTTTACTGATTTACAAAGGCTTGTTGTTGTTTTTCCGGATAACTGCTTAACTTTGCCGCCAACTTTAGGCGAACCGAATATGACTAAAACAGGGGTTAATAAGGCCGGTGAGCAGGCCAAAGCAATTCATAAAATCCTGATTACCCAACCCAGACCAGAAAGCGATAAGTCACCATACTTTGAGCTATCCAGAAAATACAGCCTGGAGCTGGATTTTCACCCATTTATCCGGCTGGAAGGCATACCGGCCCGGGAATTCCGTAAGCAAAAGATTGAGATTCAGTACTACACCGGGGTAACCTTTACAAGTCGCAATGCCATTGACCATTTCTTCCGCATGTGCGAAGAAATGAAGGTGAATGTATCGCAGGATACCAAGTATTTCTGTATTACCGAAGCCGTGGCCCTGTACCTGCAGAAATTCATTCTGTACCGGAAGCGTAAAGTGTTTTACGGGGCAGATGGCACCAACAAAAGCATGTTTGATGTCATCAACAAGCACAAGGGTAATGAGAAGTTCATGTATGTATGTTCCGAAAACCAGCAGGACAATGAGATCGTAAACTGGCTGAAAAATAATAACTGTGAATTCGTTCTTGCCTTTATGTACCGCACCCAGAGCGCCGATGTAAAGGAGTTACTTACCAAAACAGAATATGACGTCATTTGCTTTTTCACCCCCAGCGGTGTAAAGAGCCTTTTTGATAATCTGCCCAAATTCAAACAAAACGGAACAGTACTGGGAGCTTTTGGAAGCAATACATCAAAAGCCATTGAAGAAGCCGGGCTGAAATTAGAAATTAAAGCCCCGCAACCGCAGGCCCCCAGCATGGTGGCGGCATTGGAACAGTACCTGTCGACAGCGTATAAAAAGAAGTAACTGAAATTTATTTAAAGGAAGAGGTCACCCGAAACGGTGACCTCTTTTTGTTTCATCCAGGTTTATTCTGCGAACTTCGGTTTGCAAAATGAAGCACACGAATCATCTTATAAACGAAACGAGCCCCTACCTGCTTCAGCATGCCCATAACCCGGTGAACTGGTATCCCTGGTCCGAAGAGGCCCTGCAAAAAGCAAAGGATGAGAACAAACCCATCCTGGTAAGTATTGGCTATGCGGCCTGCCACTGGTGCCATGTAATGGAAAGAGAGAGTTTTGAGGATGAAGCCACTGCGGCCATCATGAACGAAAACTTTATCAATATTAAGATCGACCGGGAAGAAAGACCCGATATTGACCATATCTACATGGATGCGGTGCAGGCTATGACCGGCAGTGGTGGCTGGCCGTTGAATGTTTTTCTTACACCCAATGCCAAACCTTTTTACGGGGGCACTTATTTTCCCCCGCAAAAGGCTTACAACCGGCCTTCCTGGCAGGAAACTATGTATGGGGTGCTGCAGGCCTTCCGGGAACGGCGGCATGAGATAGATGCACAGGCAGAAAACCTTACGGAACACCTCCTTCAATCCAATTCATTCGGGCTGCAAAAACCCGGGACAGAGGAGATATTCTCAGGAGAAAGAACAGAAGAGGTTTTTCAAAATATTATGAAGCAGGCAGACCGGGAGTGGGGGGGCTTTGGGAAAGCTCCGAAATTCCCGCAAACATTCTCTATTCAGTTTTTGCTCCGGTATTCGCATATAATGTCCTCGCTACCCCCATCACAAAGTCGGAGTTTAGACCCCGATACCAATAAAGCATCAGTCAAACCTGAGGACTCTAAAATCCCCCCTTCGGGGGGTGGGGGGGCCGCCCTGCACCAGGCAGTTCTTTCCCTTGATAAAATGATTGAAGGAGGAATTTATGACCAAATCGGAGGTGGTTTTGCCCGTTACTCCACCGACACAACATGGCTGGTGCCTCATTTTGAAAAAATGCTTTATGACAATGCCCTGCTTCTTGGGGTGCTGAGCGAAGCGTTCCAGCTGACAAGGAAGCCCCGTTACAAAGAAGTGATAGAAGAAACAATGGAATTTGTAAAACGGGAATTAACTGATAAAAAAGGAGGATTTTATGCAGCATTGGATGCCGACAGCGAAGGGGTGGAAGGCAAATATTATGTGTGGCAGTTCCGGGAGGTAAAAGAGATACTTGGAAAAGATGCTGCGATTTTTTGTGAGTACTATGATGTAACAGAGCATGGCAACTGGGAAGAAACAAATATTCTCCGCGTTAAAAAGCCATTGGAAGTTTTTGGAGCAGAAAAAAAACCGGATCCGGCTGAATTAAAAAAAATACTGGATGAAGGAAGAAAAAAATTACTGGGACAAAGAAGTAAACGTATACGTCCGTTGCTGGATGATAAGATCATCCTGGGATGGAATGCCCTGATGAACACTGCAGCCAGCAAGGCTTTTGCGGCGACGGGGAAAGAGGAATACCGGCAACTTGCCATCAAAAATATGCAGTTCCTTTTGTCTGCATTCGCTGCCGGTGGTCAAAATGATTTTCATCACACCTGGAAAAACGATGTGGCGAAATATCCTGCCTTTTTGGATGATCATGCCTTTTTAATTGAGGCACTGCTTCACCTGCAGGAGATAACTTCGGACAGCCAATGGCTGGAGAAGGCAAAGGTAATTTGTGAAGTGGTGCAGCAAGATTTTAAAGAAGAGGGAACGCCCTTCTTTTTTTACACTCCTTCCGGTCAGCTGGATGTTATTGTACGGAAAAAGGAAGTTTATGATGGCGCTGTACCCTCCGGCAATTCGGTGATGGCCTATAATCTCTTCCGTCTGGGCGTTCTATTGGATAAACCTGAATGGAAACAGCAAAGCCTGGACATGACGGCTTCGCTGGGAAACGCCATCACCCGCTATCCCACTTCCTTTGGCAACTGGGCCTGCCTGCTGTATGAAATAATGGAAGGCACCAGTGAAATAACCATCCTCGGGAATGACGTTTCGGGTCTCCATGCTGAAATACTAAGTGAGTATATCCCCCACCGGGTGCTGATGGCTGCGGCCCGGCCGGATTCGCGGTTCCCTTTGCTTGCCGGGAAGAAAGTCACAAAACAGCCCTCGGTCTGGCTTTGCCGTAATTACACCTGCCAGCTACCCGTATTTTCTGCAAAAGACCTTATATCGCTGATAAACAGGGCTGAAAAGAGGTAATTAATTTTAAGTTAATACAATAAAACGAACCCGGTATCCGTTAGCAATTTTACCCCGTAAAAACCACTATGGGCTTTAAAAAATAAATAATAACCTTGTACCAGCTTTTAGTTCAAAATATTATATTTGCCCAATACCCTCAAGTGTTAAGTGTATGAAAATGAAAAACCTTTACTACACCCTGTGTGCAGTTGCCAGTATAGCAATGCTTGCCGGTTGTGGCTCCAGCGGTAAATCAAAAGGAAAAGGCGGCAAAGGCACGCCTAATGACGGACAGGTGCATGGTGTTGCGCCAGGTGGTAAGTATTCCCTTCCCAAACCTCCGGGAATGGTATATGTACCACAGGGCACATTCCATATGGGTCCCAGTGATGAGGATCCTGCGTATGCATTCAGTGCCCGCAACCGTTCTGTTTCTATCAGTGGTTTCTGGATGGATGCCACCGAGATCACCAACAATGAGTACCGCCAGTTTGTAAACTGGGTCCGTGACTCAGTAGTAGCCCGCAAGATGGGATATGTAAAAGCCGGCTCCGACGGTAACGAGTACGTGGACTGGAAGAAAATGCAGACCATGAAGTGGAGTGACCCCAAAGTGATGGAGCAACTGGCCGGTACAGACATTATCCTCCCTCCCGATGAAAGGATCTTTGGTAAAAAAGAAGTGGATGCCTCCAAAATAGTGTTTCACTCCGAAGTTTTTGACCTGAAAGAAGCAGCCAAAAGGGAAAACGCCGGCAAGGCCCGTTCCAAGTTCATCGTAAAAAAAGATGTTCCTGTGTATCCTGATACCCTGGCCTGGATCCGTGACTTTGCTTATTCCTACAACGAACCGATGACCAAACGATATTTCTCTCACCCTGCCTTTGGTAATTATCCTGTGGTTGGCGTAAGCTGGAAACAGGCAACTGCCTTCTGCGAGTGGAGAACGCACTACCTGAACGCTTATCTTGATTCCAAGAAAAGGTCACAGGAGTCGGACTTCCGCCTGCCCACCGAAGCACAGTGGGAGTATGCAGCCAGGGGCGGTCGTTCACAATCAATGTTCCCCTGGGGTAACTATTACCTGCGTAATAAAAAAGGATGTTTGATGGCCAATTTCAAACCTGGCCGTGGCAACTATCCTGAAGACGGCGGTTTCTATACGGTAAGGGCTGATGCCTACTGGCCCAATGACTATGGTCTGTACTGCATGAGCGGTAATGTGGCTGAGTGGACATCTTCTATTTATTACGAAGGCCGCAACAACTTCCAGCACGATCTGAACCCCGATGTACGCTGGAACGCCAAAGACGACGATCCTCCCCTGATGAAGCGTAAGATCATCCGCGGCGGAAGCTGGAAAGATGTGGGTTACTACCTGCAGACAGGCACCAGCACTTATGAGTACCAGGATTCAGCCAAATCCTATGTTGGCTTCCGTTGTGTGATCGATTTGCCGGCTGCACCCCAAAAAGGCCGGAAAAAATAAAAATGGTCAAATAAAAAATAAAAATAGTGAGAGGGCAGTTATTATATCTGTCCTCTCTTCTTTACCGCTTCTTTAATTCAACTAAAACCTTTTAAAAATCCAATTATGGCAGCAGCAATTCCATCTAAGGTAAGTAAATGGGTAGATGTAGGCGTTTCATTCGGCGCAGCATTAGTAATCTGGGGGGCACTCCGGAAAATCACCCACCAGGCAGATGCCGATTTTTGGCTTTTTGCCGGACTAACTACAGAAACAATAATTTTTGCAACCTATGGTGTTTTATATGCTATATATCCGGCTATAAAAGACAACACACATGACGAAGAGCAGTTTGCAATAGCTGGCGCCAAAGCCAGGGCAGGGTTTGCTTCGATGGATAAGATGCTCATGGAGGCGGATATTACTCCTGACACCATGAAACGTCTCGGCGATGGGTTCAAACAACTGAATACTACCGTGGGGGGTATGAATAATATTAATGATACCATTTCGGCTACCGGCGATTTTGCTGCTAAAACAAGGGAAGTAACCGGCCACCTGGATAAAGTGAAGGATGCCTATATTACGGCTGCCTCTTCTGTAGGCGCTTTTAACCAGGCTACGGAAGGCGCCAAAGGATTTCATGAGCAAATACAGGTGCTGACTAAAAATCTTTCCTCGCTGAACACTATTTATGAGCTGGAACTGCAGGAGAGCAATAACCACCTGAAGGCGCTGAATGCTTTCTATGGCAAGCTTTCTGAAACATCTGCTCAGATGCTGAACAGCGCTGAAGATGCCAGGAGAGTGCAGGAGCAGATCGGTGGTCTGGCCACTAACCTGGGCCGCCTGAACAGCATCTACGGTAATATGCTGACAGCTATGCAGGGTCGCAACTAATACCGCCACCTTTGGGTGTTTGGCATATAAACTAACAAAACGTAAGAAAAAGTCATCATTTCTAATCCAATTAAACCGACATAGTCATGTCTCTACCTAAAGAGCCGCGGCAGAAGATGATCAATATTATGTACCTGGTGCTGACAGCCCTGTTGGCACTCAACGTATCATCTGAGATCCTCAATGCCTTTAAAACAGTAAGACGAAGCTTAGAGAATACAAATACGACGGTTAGCGGGTCCACCGCAACCATCCTAAAATCACTCCTGGATAAGACCAGGGAGCCTGAAACAAAGGAGAGAGCTGATGTTTGGTATCCGAAAGCTTTAAAAGTACAAAGCACATCCAAGGCCCTTTACGATTACCTCGAAGGTTTGAAAGGAAAGATCCTCACTCTTGCAGGGGGCAGCCTTAGCGACCCTGGCAAATCCTTCAAAGAGGATAACCTCGATATTGTGACCAGACTGATGGTAAAGGAAGGTGAGGGCAAGAAGCTGAAGACAATGCTGGAGAATTATACAAAAGACATCAAGGCCATAGACCAGGTTGAGTTTGACAGCGCTTTCAAAGCCCCGTTCGTTGATGTAGCTAACCCTCCCGGCAGGGATGGCAAGACAAAAGAATGGGATATAGCATACTTCCACATGGTTCCGACTGTGGCAGGCCTTACCATTCTTAGTAAATTCCAAAATGATATCAGAACTGCGGAAAACAAAGTAGTTGCTTATTGCCATCAGAAAGTGGGAGAAGTGAAAGTGATATTTGATGCTTATGCACCCATTGTTGGCCAGAGTTCAGGTTACCTGATGCCGGGCCAGGAGCTGGAGATCAGGGCAGGCATCGGCGCTTATAGTAAATCAGCCCAACCGGTAATTTCCATTAATGGCTCAGGGGTTGCTTTAGGGCCCGAAGGATATGCATCTTACAAAACAACTGTAAACGGTGTGGGTGCACATACTATTCCAGTGAGGATAAGTTATTTTAATCAGGTAACTGGTAAGCAGGATCAGCAGGAAGTAAATGTAGAATATGTTGTGGGTTCTCCCAGTGGCGCTTCTGTCGCCCTGGATGAAATGAATGTACTTTATATCGGTTGGCCTAATAAACTGAGAGTTGCCGCCAGTGGCGCAGGAGATGATAAAGTCCAGGTATCTATAAGTGGTGCCGGCGGAAGCCTTCAAAAAACAGGCCCCGGCCAGTTTATTGCCAGTGTTGCCACACCTACCAATGATTGTAAGATCAACGTTACCGTGGATGGCAAAACTTCCAGTTTCCCTTTCCGTGTAAGAAATATACCAGATCCGGTAGCAACTATAGGCGGTGTGGCCAGTAACGAAAACATGCCAGCAGGTCAGTTGAGAGCACAGACAGGGGTAGGTGCATATATTAAAGATTTCCCGCTGGATATTAAATATACCGTTGTAAGCTTTACACTTACAGCAGATAACGCAGACGGAGATATAGATGAAGCGCCTTGCCAGGGCAATACATGGAGCCCCAGAGCGTTAAGTATAGTGAAGGGAATATCAGCCGGCCGGATGGTGACAGTTGATAATATCAGGGCACAGGGGCCGGATGGAAAAGTGAGAAAGGTTCCCGGACTAGTTTATTACATTAAGTAAATTGTTGAAAATGAAGCATATTATTTTAAAAGGTTGTTTGTGTTTGTTGTTTGCCGGGGTGGTTGCAGAGAGTGCTGATGCGCAACGCAGCGGCAGGAGAAGGGCCGGGAATAATCCGGCGAACCCTGCAGATACTACCAAGCCTAATGTGCAGCAGAATAATAACCAGCCTCCGGTGAATTATAATCCGTATGCAAATATTCCCATGATATATGATACGGCTACCACAAGCACTGAGGTAAAGAAATCCTTACGTAACGAAAACGCTTTTGACAAATCAAGCCTTACTCAGCGTACTCCACTGCCTTACGAGCATTTAAGATGGGATGATGCCCTCTTTGCAGAAAAGGTTTGGCGGGAACTTGACCTGAGAGAGAAAATGAACAAAGTGTTTCAATACGAGTCAACTGATGATAATGGCAGCCAGATATTCATGGATATTCTGCTGAAAGCGGTGAACACCGGTGAAGTAACAGCATTTGCCGACGAGCGGTTTACTACCCCGATGAGTTTGACTGAGATACAGCAGTTGACAACGGGTTCAAATGATACGGTAGCACAAGTTGACCCCAATGACCCAACACTCATCAAAGGCTATGTTGTTACCAGAACAAGCTTTGATCCTAAAAGTGTAATGAAGATCAGAATAAAGGAGGAGTGGGTATTCGACAGGGAATCCAGCAGGATGTTTTGCAGGATACTCGGTATCTGCCCCCTGAAAACGCTTTACTTCCCTAACGGCAAGGAAAGGCCGGGAAGTTCAATCATGTTCTGGGTGTATTATCCGGATCTGAGGCAGATCCTGACCCGCTACGAGGTATATAACCCCAAGAATATGGGACAAAGCAGGATGACATGGGAGGAACTGTTTGAAAGCCGTATGTTCAGCAGTTATATTGTAAGATCAACCCTGGATAATCCCGGAAATAAGAATATCCGTATGTATATGAGAGACCCCATCCTTGCACTGCTGGAAGGTGACAATATCAAGGATAAGATGTTCAATTTTGAGCAAGATCTCTGGTCGTATTAATCCGGGGGAAAGTCCGTTTTCAACTATCATATTTAAGTCCTGACGTTTACAGTCAGGACTTTTTTATTGGCTAATCATTTAGCATTCAGGAGGAAAAAAGTTTAAAAAATCGTAAAAGTCCTATAGGAAAATTAGATATTTGTTGTATTTTCGTTTCGGTTTTTCATAGGATATTGGATTTTAAAAACGGGGCTGGATTTTTATCCTGGCCCCATTTTTTTATACTAATTTTTTTCTTTGCTGCTGAA
>JANNUI010000045.1:0-14449 GCA_031395125.1 Chitinophagaceae bacterium
TAGGCCAGAAAAAATTCAGGCAGCAGGAGGGATGCTTTATTGCCGAAGGCCCGAAGATAGTAGCGGAGCTTCTGGCGGCAGAAGGAGTGCTGGTAAAAGAAGTATTCGCCTTAAAAGAATGGATAAAAGAAAACAGCGGGCTGTTAAAAAAAACAACCTGTACGGAAATAACTGACCGGGAATTAGAAAAGATATCACAACTCAAGACACCCAACCAGGTTTTTGCTATCGTTCAGCAGTTTGCGGATGGCGGAGTGATCATCACAAAGGGAAAGATCACCCTTGCGCTTGATACCATCCGGGATCCCGGTAACCTCGGCACCATTATCCGTATGGCCGATTGGTTTGGTGTGCAGCAGCTGGTCTGCAGCGAAGATTCCGCAGACATATACAATCCCAAAGTAGTGCAGGCCACGATGGGCAGTATTGCCAGAGTGAAAGTTTATTATACCCATCTCAATGAATGGCTTGCTGCAGAAAAAGACACCCGTATCTATGCAACAGTTTTGGACGGGCAGGATATAACCGGCATGGAAAAACTGAAGGAAGGCATTATACTTGTCGGCAATGAGTCAAAGGGTATCAGCCCCGAATTACTGAAACTGGCCAATGTAAAGATCACCATTCCAAAGAAGGGGAAGGCCGAATCACTGAATGCAGCGGTGGCGACGGGGATCATACTTTCTCATTTGGTTTAATAAGAAATAAGGAATGAGGAATGAGGAATAAGGAAGTGCGTTCAGCAACAAGTAATCCGCCTACGCATAGGCTCCGGCGGACAAGCCAGCAACCAGCTTACCTGAACTCCGGGAATCTAACATCTAACATTCAAAATCTAACATCATCTAAACTGCACCGCTCTCACCGGCTGGATCTTTTTCACTAATATAGACGGGATCATCAGTACCAGGAAACAAACGATCAAAGTACCGGCGCATACTGCCGCCACCTGCCACCAGATCACTTTCACAGCGGCTTCGCTTACATAATATGCTTCTTCTTTCAGCTTGATAAAACCAGTAGTCTCCTGGAGCCATAGAATACCCAATGCCAGCAGGGTGCCGATAATGATACCGGTGAGTGTAATGATAGCAGCATGACGGAGAAAAACTTTCTGTACTGTCCAGTCAGTGGCGCCGAGGGATTTCAATACCCCTATCATTCTTACCCGTTCCAGGACCAATATCAGGAAACAGGTGATCAGGTTAACCACTGCAACAACTGCCATAATGATAAGCAGGAAAATGGTGTTCTTGTCCTGCAGGTTTAGCCAGTCAAAAATATTGGGAGAGATGCTACTGGCGCTGAAGGTATTCCAGGTAGGTGGGAAGTTGTCCAGGTCATGAATTTCATTGGCTGTCTTCTCAATCTTTTTATAATCATCCAGGAAGACCTCGTAACCGGCCACTTCGCCGGGCTCCCATCCGTTGAGCCGCTGGATGAGATTCATATCTCCGATGGCAAAGGTCTTGTCATACTCTTCGATACCCGTTTTATAAATACCCGCCACCGTCAATTTATCGGGCCGCAAACTGCCATCCGGTTTTATAAAGTAGATCAGTATTTTGTCGTTCAGTTTAAGTTTGAGCCGGGAAGCAGTGATGGTGGAGAGGATGATCTCACGGCTGTAGCTGCTGTCATTGAACTGAACGGTCCTTCCTTCCTGCAAAAAGGGTTTCAGGTTGCTGAAATCATAACTGCTGTCAAATCCCTTTATCAGCACCCCCTCGATCTCATCCTTTGTTTTCAGGATGGCATAGCGGGTGGCATAGGCGTGTATGCTTTTTACACCAGGGTGTTGACGGATGCTTTTCTCAACAGCATCATTTTTAGTGATGGGTGTTTCTTCAGAGATAATGGCTTTGCCCGGTTCATTTTCCAATACCCGGATATGCCCGATAAAGCTGAACACCTTGCCGCTTACCGTTTCCTTAAAACCGTTCACCAGAGAAAGGGTGATGATCATCACCATCACGCTGATCACCGTGCCCACGGTTGACAGCCGGATAATGAACCGGGAAAAGGATTTTTGTCCACCGGGTCCTTTGGACTGATTGAACGCAATACGGTTTGCTATAAAGCCTGCAACCTTCAATAGTAGATGTTTGTCTTTTATCTCCGTAAGGAGTCTGCCGAATGGCAGACAAAAATAAGCCGCTTAAAAGATTTATCCTCTTTTTTAGGTTATTTTAGGCAATATTGTGAACGAATTATCTGCATCTACCGGATGAAAACAGTACTCACCTCTTTTTTTCTTGTATGGCTGTTAGCTGCCCAGGCGCAGTTGCCCGATCATATCTATCACCCCAATATACGGACGGTGAAATTGTACAAGGCGGGAGACATTTACAGTTACCCCGTTATCATCCTCAACAGCGCTGAGCAACTTGAACTCCATTTCGACGACATGGAGACGGATATGAAATACTATTATTACAGTTTCCAGCTTTGCAATGCCGACTGGAAACCCGCCAATGTGCAGACCTTTGATTATATCCGTGGTTTCCAGAGCAACCGCATCAGCACTTACCGCAATTCTTCCATCACCGGTATCCGCTACATCCATTATCAGGCATTCTTTCCCGAAAAAAATTCAGCGCCAACCAAAGGGGGCAATTACCTGCTTAAAGTTTTTTTGAATGACGATACCTCCAAACTGGTTTTTACTAAAAGGTTCCTGGTGGTAAATACCAAGGCAGCGGTCTCAGGAATAGTGACACAGCCTTACAACAATAATTTTTTTCAAACCCACCAGCGGGTGCAGGCCAATGTAAGTACTTCACAAGGGCAGATCAACAGTTTCTCCCCGCAGGACCTGAAAGTGGTGGTGCTGCAGAACAATGTATGGGCTTCTGCTTCGGTGATTGACCGGCCCACCATATTCCGGGGCAATTATTATGAATACAGTGATGAGGAGAACACAACCTTCGCTGCCGGTAAGGAATGGCGCTGGATCGATCTGCGCAGCCTGCGCCTGCGAAGCGACCGCATGCAGCGCATTATAGATAACGACAGCAGCAACCGTATTGATGTGTATGTGGCACCGGATGCAGACCGCCGCCAGCAGGTGTATATCTATTACCGTGACCTCAACGGTCTTTACACCATAGAGAACAGGGACAACAGCAACCCGCTCTGGCAAAGCGACTATGCATGGGTGCATTTTACGTTTGTGCCTCCCGGCAAAAAGGCCTTCGAGGGTAAAAGCCTCTACCTCTTCGGCGAGTTGACCAATTATGAACAGAACGAGGAGTCGAAGATGACATTTAATGAGGAAACAGGAGTTTATGAAAAAGCACTGTACCTGAAGCAGGGTTATTACAACTACTCCTACGTGACACTTACTGATAAAAAGGATGTAATAGCCAGTTACGAGAATACCGAAGGAAATTACTGGGGTACCGAGAACAGTTACATGATATTGGTCTATTTCCGTCCTTTCGGCGCACGGTCGGATGAACTGGTTGGGTTGACCAGGATCGGCTCCAGTTTTCAGCGGTAATCCCCCAGCGATAGTTTAGCCCCCAGTAATTGTTTAATAGTGGAAGTTTTCCTACTCTCCGCCAGCTGGCGGAGAGAGTTGAAAACTTATATATAATGCAAGGCGTAGTTATTTCTGACTGCAAACATCAGCTTTAAATTTTGGGTTCCCTTAATCCTGTACTGTTCTAATGTCCTCCATCACCGGAGTGGGTGGTTTGAGTTTTTTTAATTGGTTCTTATTTGGTTCTTGATATTTGTTTCTTGGTTCTTCAGCATATAGTTCCGCTGCCGTATATTTGCGGCGGCAGGTCTTACACGACCAGCTCCTGCTGAACCCTCCCAGGGCCGGAAGGCAGCAAGAGTAGGTGGTTGAGCGGTGCGATGTAATAAGCCTGCCATTTTTTCTTTGTCCGCCGTATCCGCCAGCTGGCGGAGAAGGCGGATCCCCCGTCCCTCCCGAAACGAATTCGGGACAGGCTCTGAAGGGGGGATACAAATCTTCAGGAATTTTCAATCTGTCAAAATCAAATTCCCCTTTAGGGGATAGGGGCTTATGAAATTTTTTATTGATACAGCTAATCTTGCGCAAATCAAAGAGGCAAATGAGCTGGGTATTCTTGATGGGGTAACCACCAACCCTTCGCTGATGGCCAAAGAAGGCATCAAGGGGGAGGCTGCGGTGATGAACCATTACAGGACCATTTGTGAAATGGTGGATGGTGACATCAGCGCCGAAGTGATCAGCACTGAGTTCAGCGCTATCGTGGAAGAAGGAAAAAAACTGGCGGCCATCCATCCGAATATTGTGGTAAAAGTGCCGATGATCAAGGACGGGGTGAAAGCCATTAAATGGTTTACAGAAAATGGTATCCGCACCAACTGCACCCTGGTGTTTTCTGCCGGGCAGGCCATACTGGCTGCCAAGGCCGGTGCTACTTATTTGTCTCCTTTTATCGGCAGGATCGATGACAGCAACTGGGATGGAGTGGAACTGATCGCCCAGATATCCCATATCTATTCTATCCAGGGTTTTAAAACAAAGATACTGGCAGCGTCTATACGTAATGCCCTGCATATTGTACGATGTGCCGAGGCCGGGGCCGATGTTTGCACCTGCCCGCTGGAATCTATTCTAGGATTACTAAAACATCCGCTGACGGATATTGGGCTGGCCAAGTTCCTGGAAGACGCCAAAAAGACCTTGTAAAAAAATTACTAACACAGACCCCGCCATGCAGCGGGGTTTTTTTATTACAGACTTTCCGCTTGCAGAACTATTGAATTCTTTGTGAACTTTGTGTAGTCTTTGTGTCCGTTGTGCTCCCCAAAAAGCAGGACACGAAGAACACTAAGAAACCTGCCTACCGGCAGGCAGGCACGAAGGACACAACGAGTACCCGAAATATACATCAGGTTCATATATCCGGATAGTCAGCTTATTATCTATTTCCTTTTTTCTTTGTCTTTTGTGAAGGGCTCCCTTTCATGATCTCATCCCGGGTGGGCAGGGGGCCGTCGGGCAATTGCTTTATCCAGATGGTCTTTTCTATCCAGAGGGTAGGGTTGGCTTTCAATACCGCTTTCACTGTTACTTTTTCGGAATTGAAGTCCCAGGGTACCACCAGTTCATTGCCTTCAAATTTTGCAGCAGTGCAGGAAAATTCAATTTCTTTGGAACTAAGCGGCAGCCAGCGGCCGTTGGATAATTTTCCGTCCACGTTTATATAATTGTGCTGACCCTTCTTCAGGCTGTCGGTGTAGAGGTGGAAATAGATGCTGTCCACTTTCTGGGCCCGCAGGGCAGAGCTGGCTGTAGTAACTAAAACAATAAGTAGAATTTTTTTCATACCGCTTCACAAAAGTCGCAAAACTGTACCAAATGGTTGTGAGGAAGGCAGCTTTCAGGATCTTTTAACTATAAACCGGTCTTTTCTTTTTGGCTGAGATGGATTTTACAATCGTGAGCCCTTTCAGGGTCTGCTTCTGGCCTTTCAGTTTGGCCATTGAGTTGGCATAGGCCTCTTTCAGCAGCTTCTTCATATAGGTTTTGGGAAAATCCTTCTTGTCAGCCACTTTGATATGTTTATACTGGTTGGTCCCGCTCAGTTTTTTCTCCGGGTCGCTTATTTCATTGCCGTAATAAAAACCAAAATGGGCATAATCTTTCCAGGCGGAGATGGTGCAGAAGATATCGCCCACTTTGTCGGACGTGGACCAGCCAAATGCCACGGCGTAGTAATTATCGTAAATGAGTTCATTGCACCGGGGGTACAGCCCCCACACAAAATCCCGCAGCCATAAAACGGTTTGCTGCACTTCTTTGGAGTAAGGTCTCAGGAATTTTTTCAGGTCATTGACGGTTTCTTTGGGCAATGGGGTTGAATTGTGCCCTTAAGATACAATAAGCCAGCAATTATTTTTAAGGACTATCGGCTTATATGAGCCATGTACTTTCTATTCGAACTTTTAAGCCTCACCCCCCAAGATTCAAATAATTGAAGACTCTACACCCCCTCTCCTGATGGAGAGGGGAAGCGGAGATCCCAAAGATCGGAGTCTCCGTGGGGTGAGGTCTAGTACCGAACAGTCAATTATTTTTTGATCAGCTGCAGCAAAATGGTCTTTTCCCTGGCCGGCATTTCACACTGGGCCTTACCGGAAGTGTTGTCGCTTACGATCCAGATGGCGCCGTCCTTATCCACCGTGATGCCTTCCAGATTCATGCTGTAGTCCTGGTCCTTGTATTCGTTGGAGATCTCGGAGAATTTTTCGACGTTCAGGTCCTTCAGTGTTTCTTTTTTCAGGTTGCCGCTTTTATCTATTTCGATGGCTTCGATGAACTGCTGGCGCAGCTTGCCCTTGGAATAGGATTTCAGGCAGAGCAGGCGGTCGTTCTCCTGGTCATAACAGATATCGGAATAGCGCCACTGCGGGTTTTGCAGCGGTAGTTCTATCATGGATTCATATTTCAGGCTGAAGCTGTTGTCATCGCTCCCGGGTTCGATGCTGAAGGTCCAGATCTGTGCAAAGGTCATTTCCTCGTTCCGCTCCCGCAGCAGGTAAAATTTGTTGCTGGTCTCGTTGGCGGCAATGCCTTCCATGCCATCCCCGTTCTTTGATTTTGGCGGCAGGGACTGTGATGTCTGTAACTGATGGGTGGCCCCGTCGGCAGGGTTTATCTCGTAAATGGCCACTGTATTTTCTGAAACAGCGTAGAGTTTGTACTTGTAAGAAGTAAGCCCTTCCATTTCATACATCTGCGGCACATTGATATTGATGGTATTGGTAATGGCGCCGGTGGCGGGGTCGGCGGCAAAGATGACAGGGCAGCGTTCGGAGGCGAAATAGAGTTTGCCGTCCATATACTTCATGCCGGAGATGCAAACCTGTTTGTTCATGGCATCGGGCAGGGGCACATTGTTGATGATATAGGGCAGCGGCATGGGCTGTGCGGCGGTAGCCATGGCAGATGCCAGGGCTGCAATCAGAGCGGTGATCCTCATGGTAGTTATCTTGTTTATCGCCGGTTTCCAGGGCCGGTTATACGGCGAATTTAGTCCAAATTTCCCAGCAGCAAAATTTTGGAAAGGCATTGGGAAAAAATTAGGTTTAAATCAATTATTCGGGGTTTTAAGAAAGTTTACGAACAGGCAGGAGACGGTAAAAAGCCGGAAAAAGCGGCATGAAGGATAGCCAAAGGCTATGGAATAGGGCTGCGAGACTACAAGTCTCTCATAGCGGGGGAGTGTAAGGTAAACTGTGTCAAAGTTCTTCTTCCCTCTCTTTCTCCCGGCCTAGGCCGGGAGAAAGAGAGGGAAATTTTTTAGAAAATTGCTGGCATCCTCCCTTCAAACATAATATTTAATTGTTGCATGGTGAGGCCCCAGTTTTGTAAAGGCATGGTCCATTTTTCTGCTATGCGCTGCGATGCCAGATATACTAATTTCAATAGCGCCATATCATTGGTGAATGCGCCCTTGGTTTTGGTTACTTTTCTGATTTGCCGGTGAAAACCCTCTATCGTATTGGTCGTATAAATCAGTCTGCGTATATCAGCCGCATACTTAAAAAAAGTACTCAGCTTATGCCAGTTGTTTCGCCAGGATTTTATTATGATTGGATATTTTTTACCCCACTTTTCTTCTAACGCATCCAGGTGCTCTTCGGCGACCTCTTTATTCACTGCCCGATAGATCAGCTTCACATCTGCCACTACCGCCTTACAGTCTTTACTGGCTACATATTTGATTGTGTTGCGCACCTGGTGAACGATACAACTCTGCACTTCGGTTTTAGGATAAATACTTCCGATCGCTTCTTCAAAACCACCCAGGTTGTCGATACAGGCGATCAGGATATCTTTTACACCTCTTTGCTGCAGATCCGTCAATACACTTAACCAGAATTTAGCTCCTTCACTTTCCGATACATACATGCCCAGCAGGTGTTTGCGGCCTTCCAGGTTAATGCCTAATACATTGTAAAGACACCGCGTTACGATATGGCCGCTCTCATCTTTTACCTTGTAATACATCGCATCAAGCCATACAATCGTATAGACATCTTCCAATTCATGAGATTGCCATAAACGAATAGCAGGTATCACCCGGTCAGTCACTTCTGATAGTACCGTATGAGAGATGTCGGTATCATACATCTCTTTGATGTGGGCGGCTATATCCCGCAGGCTCATTCCCAGGCCATACAACCCGATTATCTTGTCTTCCAAACTGTCGGCCAATATCGTTTGTCGTTTCTTTACGATCTCCGGCTCAAAGCTGCCACTGCGATCACGGGGAGTAGTTAATTCCATAGTGCCTTCGCTGGTTCGCAATTGCTTACTTCCATGACCATTGCGTCGATTAATTTCTTCTTCCTTATTTTCCTGTAAATGATCGGTAAGTTCTGCTTCCAATGCAGCCTCCAAAAATGATTTGAACAAAGGGGCGAGTGCTCCTTCTTTTCCTAATAATGGTTTGCCTGTTTTGAGCTGGGCAAGTGCTTTGTTTTTTACCTCTTCATAGTCGAACTCGAAGGGTTTGTTTGTTTTTTTCATTTTACTGTGTTTTTAAAGTTCCTCTTAATTAAGGACTTTGACACAGTTTAATTTACAGCCTCCCCACCCGAAGAAAAATTCAGACTTACCGATCAAACTATCCGGAGTTCCCGTTCTATTAATGCCCTTATTTCTGAAGGCCATGGCCGGTTTACCTATCCCGACCAGATTCATTATTGCATTCAGGCAAGAGGATCTCTGACTGAAACAATAAATCACCTGATTGATGCCTTTGATGAAGAGTACATTTCAGAAGAAAAACTGAATTATTATAAAACAAAAGGCAAAGAAATTGAACGGCTCCTTAATGGATATTTAGTCTTTCTCCGCAAAAAAAGAGATGAATCGAAAGCAAGTATCTAATATAAATACTGTACCATATATACCCTACATACTTTATTTACCATATATACTCTACATACTTTATTTACCATATATACTCTATATACCTTATTTACCACATATACCCTATATACTTTATTTCCCTTTTTCCTTTATCTACTTTTGCACCAATGATCTATCAGTTCAAAAAATACAAACCCGTCATTCATAGATCCTCTTTCATTCATCCGCAGGCGGCCATAACGGGAAATGTCATCATTGGCAAAGATTGTTATATCGGACCCGGCGCAGCCTTGCGGGGCGACTGGGGGCAGATCATTCTGGAAGATGGCTGCAATGTGCAGGAGAACTGTACCATTCATATGTTTCCGGGGATCACCGTCTTATTAAAGGAAGGGGCACATATCGGTCATGGCGCCATCATCCACGGGGCAACAATTGGCCGTAACTGCCTGGTAGGCATGAATGCGGTGATCATGGATCATGTACAGTTGGGCGATGAGTGCATTGTTGGCGCATTAACACTGGTAAAAGAAGGGAAAATAATCCCTGCCCGAAGTTTGGTAGCAGGCAATCCCGGGAAGATCATCCGCCAGGTAAGTGATGAAATGATAGCGTGGAAAACCGAAGGCTCCCGGCTTTACCAGCAACTGCCTGCAGAAATGTTTAAGCACTGGAAAGAGTGCAGGCCTAAGCGTAATAAACCAGCGAAACAAGCTGTGCAACCAAAAAGTTACAGGAGCTATAAAGAAAAAACACTTAGGGCTGAGAGTTAAGGGGTTGAGATTCAATGAAAAATAGATTGCCCCCGAATTATTCTTGCAAAAATTCCGGATTTTCATCCAGTAAGCTTGCATTTTAAAAAAACAGGTTATACTTTTACAATCCTTCTTTTCAATTCCTCCGAAGACCTTTTTAAAACCTGATTTTTTATCCATGCTTCCTTCCGGGAAACCCCCGAATTTAACATCCTGTAGATAGCCTCCATTCCATGCCTTGGAAACCAGTTTATCCCAAACTGTGTAATCTATTATTATTAATAAAACCTAAGAGCATGAAAAAGTTTACTTTATTCTTCGTAATCGCCGTCATGGCGAATTTAATGTTGGGCAGTGCTGCCTTTGGGCAGATAACCCTGCGAGGGTCTTCTTCAAACAACTCAGTAACAACATCTATTTCAGTCACAATGCCGGTAGGCGTTGTACAGAATGATGTAATGATTGCGGTTATAGCCAAGCAAGGTAATATCGCTGATGCTACCGCCCCTGCCGGCTGGACCCTGATAGATGGTGCGGATTTAGCCGGCGGTACCGACCGTAATGGTACCGTTTTTTATAAGGTAGCTGGTCCCGGAGAAGCTGGTCCTTACAGTTTTACACTTGGAGCCGGCACAACCCATGCAGGCGCAACTATTGTTGCCTTTGCAGGGGTTGATCCCTCAACTCCTTTTGATGTTGGTCCGGGTACAATTCAGGTAAATGCAAGTTCTTCAACAGTTACTGCTGCTGCGATTACAAACACAACAGCCAATGCTGCCATTGTAATGTGCGGAATGCTTGCAGGCTCTAACCGGACTTTCAGTGGCTGGACTACAACATCTCCCGGAGCTCTTGCTGAAATTGCAGAAGACGGAACAGGAGATACCAATGATGGCGCACGGGCTGGTGCTGCCTGGGCTTTAAAAGCAACGATATCAACAACAGGTAGCGGTACCGCTACTTTATCAGGAAGTGAAAGAAATGGAGGAATATTACTTGCCCTTAGACCTGCTGCCTTTGTGGTAAATGCAGGCCTTGACCAATTGGTGGCAGGTTCTACTGTTTCACTCAGCGGGTCAACCACCGCTAGTTCGCCTACGTATGCATGGACAAAAACATCAGGTCCTGCCGGTGAGTCTATTACATCACCCACCACTGCCTCAACTGGTGTTACCGGTTTATCGCAGGGGACTTATGTATTCCGGCTTACTGTGAACGGCAGTTTATTTGATGAAGTTTCTGTACGGGTTATCACAGGTAGCAACCTGTGGGCCACTTCCTCAGATGGCAACCAGATTTCCTCTTATACTGTTAGCAACGGAAGTTATACAAGCGGCCCAACAACAATGTTTGCACCCCTGGGCGGAAGCACTGCCGCTTTGGGAAGGAACGATAAACCTACTGCTACCAGTGGTTATTTCTACTGGCTCCCCAATAGCGGAACAAATGGAGTGGTAAATTTATATGCCGCTACTGCTGCCGGAAATGACAGGACACTGATAGCAACTTTCGATGTTAACGGGGGCAGCACCAATAGTCTTGGTTTTGTCCGCCTTGGAATGGGTCCCGATGGAAGAGGATGGATACTGGCAAGAGAAAGCACCACCAATACCATTTACCTGGCAAAATTCACATCAAATGGTCTTAATCCTGTAACAATAACAATTGAGGATGCCAGTGTTTTATTGACCGGCGGCGTTAATGCTGATTTTGTTAACGGCGATATTTGTACCGATGCAGGCGGAAAGCTGTATGCACTTGCGAATAATGGAAGTGGTGTTACCCAGATCTTTATTGGTTCACCGAACGGTGCATCCACCAACCTGGTTAAAAAATGGGATTTAGTTGACCCTTCCAATGTTCCATTTACCGGAACCGTGAACGGGGTTGCTTTTGACCTCCTTGGAGCTTTATATATTTCTACAGGAGCTGGTTTGTATTACATCAACCCAGCTACAGTGAATGGCCCTGCCGGAACTGTACAATGTTCACTGGTACAGGCACAAACAGGTTTACAGGATCTGGCTTCCAATGTATTCCCAACCACTATACTGTTGCCAATTAAACTTGGTGCATTTACTGTTACAAAACAAGGTAACAATGCGCTGCTGAACTGGGTAACATCCAGCGAAATGAATACGGACCATTTCGAAATTGAAAGAAGCTATGACGGTGTGAACTTTACTCAGGTGGGAATCAAACAGGCTGCCGGTAATTCTGCTTCTGACATCAATTACAGCCATGTTGATCCGATTACTGTTTCTTCCGGCATTATTTATTACAGGCTCAAAACAATTGACCTTGGCGGCCAGGCAAGTTTCAGTAAGATTGTTTCGCTGAGGTTAAATGGTGGTTTGGTTAAGAATTTCACTGTTTATCCCAATCCTTTCAGCAGCGACCTGAAAATAGAACTTAACGCAGAAAAAGAGGCTGCTGTAACTGTTCGTATCAATAATTTAATCGGTCAGACTGTGGTGAGCCGCAGCAGCTTACTGCAAAAAGGTAACAATGTGATCGTATTATCATCTGAGCTTTCAGCACTGCAGGCGGGTATGTATATATTGGAAATAATTTCTGAGGACGGAAAAATGAGCCAAAAGATCATTAAACGCTAAATGCTCAGGGTTTTTATACCTTGAACCCCTCTTGCCTTCGTGGCGGAGGGGTTTTTTTAATATATGTATTTACCCCCTGGTAAACACCCGCTTATAAAAAATTCTTCGCCGGCTTCAAAAAATGATGTAATTTAAAATCTGCTTTATCTCCCGGTAATTACCGGGATAAACTCTAAAAACTGAAGTATATGAGAAAAAGTTTACCCCTCCTGTCTTTTCTTTCCGGAGCCGTTTTGCTTACAGGTTCCGTTTTTGCACAGTCCGCAGACAATTTTGCCTACTCAATGACGGATGCACAAAATCAAAATAACCACTGGGTGTACCTGCGGATACTGGATCTGAATACAGGCACATTCAGCGGTACGCTTATCAATGGCATGGCCGACAAGCAAATGGCCTTTGATGCTTTCACAAAAAAGCCATTCACGGCTGATGCAGGCACCAATAAAATGGGCTTTAATGAGCAACCTGCTTTCAACAGCGGGGTAGCAGCCCTGGCATTCGACAGCAGGAACAGCAGGCTGTATTATACGCCGATGTTCATTGACCAGTTACGGTACATCGACCTTAAATCGCAGCAGGTATATTATGTAACATTGCCATTTACGGGTAAACCGGTTAAATCCTCTGACCAGGGGAATATAATAACCCGGATGGTAATTGCTTCTGACGGATATGGTTATGCTATGACCAATGATGCGACACAACTTATCCGCTTCAGTACGGGCAAAAAACCCGCCATCACAGACCTCGGTACTATTGTGGATGACCCCGCCAATAAAACCATTTCTATTCATAACTCCTGCAGCAGCTACGGTGGCGATATGATCGCTGATGATGACGGTAATTTGTACGTTTTCTCTGCCCGTAACCATGTCTTCAAGATCAATATTGGATCCAAAGTAGCCACTTACCTTGGCGCTATTAAAGACCTGCCCAATGGTTTTACTGTCAATGGTGCTGCTGTAAACAGGGATAACCGGGTAGTGGTCGGCAGCGCTATGGAATCCGCTTCGCTTTTTGTCATTGACACAAAAACCTGGACCGCCTCTTCTTTGAAAATAAACGGGACCGTATGGCACACTTCTGACCTGGCCAATGGCAACCTGCTTGTTTCGGGTAACAAAAAACAGGCGGAGACGGTGGAACTGATGCGCAACAAACCCGTGAATATGACTGAAGCCGGTAAAATAAATGTCTATCCCAACCCGGTTACCGATAACCAGTTTGTCATCCGGTTTGGCCAGCTGGAAGCCGGCAGCTATACCGTGCAGGTAACCGATGTAACGGGCCGCCAGGTACTGCAACAAATAGTGAATGTAAGCGGAGAAAACCAATCACAGAAGATCAAATTGGCCCCGTCAGCATCCAGGGGTGTTTATCTCGTAAAAGTGCTTGATGCCAACAACCTGACAACCTTCAGTTCAAAGATCGTCGTTCAATAAACAATGTCCCCGACGTGTGAATGTCCTGCACCAGGCTTGCAAGGTGCGGGACATTTTATTTTGCTCCTGATTTCCAGATAAGTTTTACAAGCTTTGCTGAATCAGAAAAATCTTTGCACTTGCCATTCCCGCCTCCGGTATATCCGCCGGAGGGAGCGCAGATGAACTTACAATTGTCATCGTACAGGTCATTAAACTGGTCACAGCAATCTGCCGTAAAAAAGAAAACTCTTTTCCCTTTGTACTGGTATTCTTCGATCTGAACAGGCGGGTTTACCGCATCCTTCTTTTCATATATTCCGATCTTTTCTCTAAGGCAGAGTGGAATTGAGTCCTTAACTGTTTCCCGCTGATGTCCCCCGTTACCGGTATGATTATTACAGGCACTGAATATTGTGGAAATGGAGATAATGGGTAACACGAGTATCTTATTCATAACAAAGATTTTTAGTTCGCAGTTCAGCTATATTTGTGGCTCTTATTTTCACAATATTAATAAAGCCAGGTTATAAAAGTACGGTTTTGGAGAAAAGCAATTTTGTTGACCAGATACGCATCTTTTGCCGCAGCGGCCATGGCGGCGCCGGTAATAAGCATTTCATGCGGAATAAATTCACGGCGATGGGCGGCCCCGATGGCGGCGATGGCGGTCGTGGTGCCCATATCGTCTTAAGGGGCAACAGCAACCTGTGGACACTGCTGCACCTCCGATATTACAAAAATGTGCTGGCCGACGATGGTGAAAAAGGA
>JANNUI010000056.1:0-2174 GCA_031395125.1 Chitinophagaceae bacterium
ACCGCCTGGAACTCCAGTTCCACCGAACGGTTTTGAATGGATACTTTTCGGGCCACTGCTTCAAGAAGAGGGATCTTCATATTCAATCCCGGGCGGGCTACCCGGCGGTATTTACCGAACATGGTGATGACACCGATATAACCCTGGTTGATGGTGAACAGGGAACCGAAAAAGATAATGACGGCCACGATGATCCACCAATACTCAGAAAGCCATTGTCTGATATCCATAATTGTAAGATTTAGAAATGTAATGTACGATAAGTTCCACCCTCTACCGGGCAATGTTGAACCCCCGCCTACCGGCAGGCAGGCCTCCGGGGATCTTCGGACTTTCATTATTCCACCACCCCCGATTGCATCGGGGGCTACTAACCTGCCTACCGGCAGGCAGGCATTCAGCCCCTCCGGGGCTGTTCACTTCCACATTCCTTATTCCCCGCCTGACCTCATTAATTTAAAATATTATCAGTCGGGCAGGCTTGTTCCTCTGTTCTTCATTCGACTTGTTTTCTTTACCCCTTTAGGGGACAGGGGCACTCCTTTCGTACCACACCTGCGCCAGGTGCACCAGCATCTGCACCGCTTTATGCATGTCCTGCACACTGATATGCTCCAGCTTTGAATGGATCGCCTGCTCACCGGCAAATAAATTAGGACAGGGCAGCCCCATAAATGACAGCCGGCTGCCATCTGTTCCCCCGCGGATACTTTCCATTTTCACCGTCAGCCCGGTCCTTGCGATGGCTTCTTTGGCATACTCCACCACATGCGGATGCAGGTCAAGCACTTCCTTCATATTCCGGTACTGTTCAGTGACATGAAATTCAAATGAAGCTTTTGGATAGGTCCGCATCCTTTCTTCTATCTGCGTCCGCAGGTAGTCTTCTTTTTTTGCCAGGCCCTCTGTTTCAAAGTCCCGGATGATGAAATCAATACTGCATTTCTCTGCAATGCCTTCTACCCTTACGGGGTGAATAAAACCCCTTTTCCCCTCGGTAGATTCCGGCGATAACCTGTCTTTTGGCAAAAAGGCCAGTATTTCCCCGGCGATCTTCATGGCATTGATCATTTTCCCTTTTGCATAGCCCGGGTGCGCAATCACTCCATGAATGATCACCTGTACCCCGTCAGCGCTGAAGGTCTCATCTTCCAGCGCACCGGCATCACCACTGTCGAGAGTGTAGCCATAGTCGGCGCCCAGTTTCTTCATATCCACTTTCGCCGTCCCCTTTCCCACTTCTTCATCCGGTGTAAAGAGGATCTTTATTTCCCCGTGCTTCACTTCCGGGTGTGCGAGCAGGAAATTGGCCAGGTCCATGATCTCTGCCACACCGGCTTTGTCATCAGAACCTAACAAGGTGGTACCTGATGCGGTGATGATGTCGTTCCCGATCTGTGTTTTCAGGTAAGGATACTCACTCATTCGTAATACCTGTGTCGTATCATCCGGCAGCACGATATCCTGTCCCTGGTAATTATTATGCAAAATGGGCTTCACCCCGGTACCGCTGCAATCCGGCGCCGTATCCACATGGGCGCAAAAACAGATCACCGGTACTTTTTTGCTGGTATTGGAGGGGATCGTTGCATATATATAACCCCACTCGTCCATGTGCGCACCGGCAACGCCCATCTGCTTCAGTTCCTCAGCCAGCATCCTGCCCAGGTCCTTTTGTTTTTCCGTTGTGGGATATGTGGAAGATTGCGGGTCGCTTTGTGTATCGATCTGCACATATCTCATAAATCTTTCTGCTGCTGTAAACTGATAATTCTCAAACATATAATCCTTTTTGGGGTATCGAATATACGACTATCGGGAGCTACTGGCTAATCCGGTTTGACAAAACCACTTAATAATGATTATCTTTTATTCTTAAACCAACACTTACCAACATGAAAAAATGGATAATCGGTTCTCTGGTCGGGGCCATCATTGTTTTCGCCTGGCAGTCCGCCTCCTGGATGTTTCTCGGTATTCATGACAATAAAATGAAGTATCACCCGGGGCAAAATGAGATCATGGATGTTCTTTCCGCCAAGACTACCGGGGAGGGTCTTTATATGATGCCCAGTGCACCCACCAAAAAGGAACACGAGGAACTGATGAAAACCATGGAAGGCAAGCCATGGGCCACCGTTATTTATCACAAATCATTTAAGAATAACATGGTC
>JANNUI010000076.1:0-2581 GCA_031395125.1 Chitinophagaceae bacterium
CCAGGCCAGGTATGCAGCGGAAGAGAAGAAGTGGAACGATACCTACGACACCATTAAATAGGCAAGCTGTCATTAAATGGAATTGATTTTGTGAGAAAGCCGCTAAAAGTGGCTTTCTCACGGACTCATATACTTAACATAATATATATTATCGGAATACTATTTGTGGGCCGTGGGTATTGTACACCCGGGTATCTAAAGTAGCTTGCATATACTAATATATAAGCTATGAAACGCTTCAACCTTTTCCCGGTACTATTTTCACTCATTGTGTTGCTCGCCTCATGCGGTGGCGCAGAAACAAAAGCTGATCCCGAAATCACAGAAAAAAATGCACCTGCTGCAGAAAGTTCTGCGGATGAAAAGATGCCGGGTGATAACCCGGCGGCTGCAGCACCGGTATCTCCAAAACCTGACAGCGCTGATCTGAAACCTGAGACAAATGAAATACTGGCAAAGATCGATCAATACCTTGTCTCGACCCCTGTCTACACGGCTCCGGCCGCCGGAGGCGGTATTATCAACGCCACTGTGACTGTAAAGAACATGCTGGCGGATGTGACATTTCAGAAAGCCATCGTGGAAGTCACTATCATTGCTGCAGACGGCAATGTGCTCAGAAATGATTATTACCCCATCCAGAACATTGAACCGGGCGATGTGGAGACCATCAAACTGCCCAATGTTCCGAAAGCCGCTTCACTGGTGTGTCATATCGTGAAAGTAAAAAGCAATCAGCTTACCAATGGTGAAATGGTGCTGGTGGGTACCCATTTTGAACCCGGTAAATGAAACTGCGGGATACATTACTGGATGAACACTCAAAAAAAAATTGCAGCCGCATCGTAAAATGGATCGGCAATAACCAGCAGCGGTTTGATGAACTCTTTCGTTTGTTCATGAAAGATGAACCACAGGTCATCCAGCGGGCAGCCTGGGCCCTCAGCTATGCTGTTATCGCCCATCCTGAACTGATACAAAAACATTTCAGCAAACTGTTAAAGAATCTCTCAAAAAAAGGATTGCATGATGCCGTGAAAAGAAACACGGTACGCCTGATGCAGGATATTGATATTCCCGAAAAATTTCATGGAGATGTTATGAACCGCTGTTTCAAATATATCATATCCCCCGATGAGAAGCCTGCGATCAAGGCTTTTTCACTTACCATTTTGCAAAACCTATCCGGGAAATACCCTGAGATCAAACTGGAACTGAAAACGATCATTGAGGACCGCTGGGATTATGAAACTGCTGCGTTTAGATCAAGAGGAATGAAAATTCTTAAAGAACTCTCTTAGAAAAAACAGATACCCCGGAACCTTCAGCAAGAAAAACAGAATCTGGTTTCTGTAATTGCAGGAAGGCAAATTCCTTCCCATAGGTACCCGGAAAATCACAATCGATCAAATGCTGATTTACTCTGTAAATATTCCACCGGGGATGTACAACATGGTATTCCGCAGTTGTGAATTTGTTTATTGATGAATATCCCCAAAAATGTTCAGTAATAAATTCTTGTTTACTCCCTTCAATTAATGGCTCTGAATCTGCATCCGCATTAACTTCCAGGTTATTCCATTCACCTTTCTTCTTCCATTTGTAGGAAATAGTTTGTGCAGACCCCTCATCCAACCACAATGATTGCATGGGCATGGTAGAATAATTTTCGTTATATAAAGTATTTGCAATAAATGTAATTGCCCTCTTCGGAACAATCTCCTTAATAAACACCACCCCTCTTTTCCATTCCCCATTCTCACGATAACGGACATAAAACCTGAGATTAACCTCCGGGAAGTTGATATGGAAGGGTATTCTAATCCCTTTTACCCTGACTTGCTTAAACATAAAACCAACAAGGCTTATGTAGCATTTATTCTCCCAAAAATCCAGTTCTGTTTTTGACGGCAAATAATGACTCAGCAATTCCGGACTTACAGAATAATTTGCCATAATCAATTTTCTCCACTCTGCCTTTAAAAATGGTTTGGAGGTCATTTGTATTATTTCTGCCGGTTAAATTCCTTAAATATCAGCCGCAGGTTCTGGTCATACGTAATATAATTGTACAGCCAGTTGCAAAAAACAAAGAACCGGTTCTTCACTCCCAGTATCAGCATCAGGTGCAGTCCCATCCAGATCATCCAGGCAAAAAAACCACCAAAATGAAGTTTAGGCTTTGGAATATCCACAACGGCCAGGTTCCGCCCTACTGTTGCCATAGAACCCTTATCCCGGTATTCAAATTCATACTGGTTCTCCCGTCTCGATTTTTTCTCAATAAGCTTAAGATTGGTTGCGATCAGGTCAGCCTGCTGCATAGCCACCGGCGCTACCTGTGGATGTCCATTTGGGTATTTCGGCGTTTCCATATAACCAAGGTCTCCTATTGCATACAGATTCCCGTATCCTTCCACCCTGCAATACCTGTCTGTTTTAAGTCGGTTTCCCCTGACTATAAGGGCCTTGTCGATCCCATCTGGAATATTTCCTTTAATACCAGCTGCCCATATCACCGTGGCTGCCGAGATCATATCTCCGTTCCCCAACAGCACCTGCTGCCCGTCATAATCCTTCA
>JANNUI010000287.1:0-3500 GCA_031395125.1 Chitinophagaceae bacterium
CGCAAGTTACATCGTCCTCATTATCTTTGTCTTTACCGGCTTTCTCATCACCCACTTTGATAAAAAACTGCAGGTGCAGATCGATAAAGCTGCAGCGCCATTTAAACAGGACCTGTCAAAAGTGATAGGGATCACCACTACCCCGCTGGTAAGGTATTTCGTAATGGAAACACCCATGGATAACCTGATCACAGATGCCATACATTGGAAGTTCAAAACGGATATTGCGTTAAGTAATGGCTTCCGTTTCTGCCAGCCTTTGGCTGTAGATCCTAAAAAAGGTAAAGCAGAAATAACCAGGGAATTCTTATGGAATATGCTGCCGGTGGATAGTGAAGCAAAAACCGGGATAATTACAGGCAGGCAATTATGGGATTGGCAGGAGAAAGAATTGCAAAATGCCTTTGCCAAAGACCCGGCCAAACGATTCGGCGGATGGTTTGTACGCTTCGCCGGGATGGAAGTAAATTTTACGATCGGCAATGAATTTGGAAAAAGAGTGAACTGGATCAGGGTAAAAGGCCAATCGCTTGATTTGAATAAGGAGTATAGCATCATAGCCTGCGAACGGGAAGGCGACCCTGATGATACGCTTTGCCGGATAGAAAAAGTGAAGGATCCCAAAAAGACCGGCCTGCTTATGCATGATATAATAGAAGAATACCTTGCAGCTAATTCACCCGTATCGCCTGCACTGGAGAAGAGGGCCACCGCTACTGATCAGCCACATACACTGCTTACCCAATTACAGGGAACAACCTATGAATTCAGATAAGGAATAAAAAGACCATGTGGAAGCATATTAAATCAAACTGGCAACTTGCATTAATAATCCTGGCTATTTCTATTGTAGCGATATCAGATATCAGTAAGGCCGTAAAACAGACAAACGAAAAAAGTCACCGCCCGGTTTTTAAAGATAGTGCTTGGGTACCGCCCAGCTTATATGCAGACGAAGAACTTCAGGGTAAGGAAAGAGAAACTGTTACTTATGGGGAAGATATCATTGTTAATACCTCAAAATACTTTGGCCCCCATGGATCAGTAGCGCAGGTCACAAACGGGATGAACTGCCAGAACTGCCACCTGAATGCCGGTAAAAAGAACTGGGGAAATAATTATAGTATGGTATTTTCCACCTACCCGAAATATCGCGACAGAAGTGGTGCAATGGAAAGTATCTATAAAAGAGTGAGTGATTGCTTTGAAAGAAGTCTGAACGGTACAGCACCCGATAGCAACAGCAGGGAATACCGGGCAATCCATGCTTATATAAGATGGGTTGGCAAGGATGTTAAGAAAGGGGAAAAACCTGTAGGTAGTGGTATTGAAAAACTACCCTTTCTGGACAGGGCTGCCGACCCGGCAAAAGGCAAAGTGGTTTATACAGCTCAATGCCAGAGCTGTCATGGCAGCAATGCAGAGGGGGTGTTAGGTCTCAATGAAGTAAGTTATCAATATCCACCGCTTTGGGGAGAGCATAGTTACAATACCGGTGCGGGATTGTTCCGCCTGAGTAATTTTGCCGGTTATATTAAAAGTAATATGCCTTTTAACCTGGCTACACACAGCAATCCAAAGCTGACCAATGAAGAAGCATGGGATGTGGCGGCGTATGTGAATAGTCAGCCCAGACCGTCAAAAGAAATGAAAAGTGATTGGCCGGATATTTCAAAAAAACCATTTGATTATCCCTTTGGTCCTTATGCAGACGGATTTACAGAAGGCCAGCACAAGTATGGTCCTTTCCAGCCTATCATCACAAAAAAAGAAGAACTCGCAAAAAATAAATAACTTAAGCGCCAGTGACTTTTATCACGGAGAGGTGACTCTCCCCGCATGAACTTTGTATCCTCTAAAAAGAAACAATATGTTAGATTGGCTGAAACAACCCTGGCCCTGGTATGTGGCCGGGCCTTTAATTGGGTTAACTGTTCCTGCCCTTTTATTACTGGGTAATAAATCATTTGGTATCTCCTCTTCATTGCGGCATGTATGCGCTGCCTGTATGCCGGCTAATATTCCTTTCTTTAAATATGACTGGAAAAAAGAAATATGGAACCTGTTTTTTGTTGCGGGCATTCTGATCGGAGGAATTCTTACGGCCCGGTTCCTGGCTGATCCCAACCCGGTACAGGTAAATCCCAAACTGGCCGTTGAAATGGCAGCTTATGGAATCACCAATTATGAAGGGTTGGTACCGGCAGACATTTTCTCCTGGTCTGAACTTCTTACGGTAAGAGGAATGATGATGATGGTGGCAGGCGGTTTCTTTGTTGGTTTTGGAACGAGGTATGCCGGGGGATGCACTTCCGGTCATGCCATTATGGGATTAAGTAACCTGCAATGGCCCTCACTGGTGGCTACCTGTTGTTTTATGGCTGGTGGGTTTATAATGGCCAATCTCATTCTCCCTTACATTTTAAAATTCTAAAAGAATCATTCAACTGTTATGCCACTAAAAAATCTAACACCGGAAATTGTTGCTCAACAAGAAAACACCGACTATGAAGTACGTTCAGATCATGCCATTTGTGTCAATCACTCAACATTGGATAAACCCCTTGCTGCATCATTAAAATATGGGCTTGCCGGGATCTTATTTGGAATTCTGCTGGTGAAGTCAGAGGTGGTCTCCTGGTTCCGCATCCAGGAAATGTTCCGGCTGCAAAGTTTTCACATGTATGGGGTGATCGGCTCAGCTGTGCTGGTAGGCATGATCAGCGTTTTCCTGATAAAAAAATTCAAACTGAAATCCATTGACGGGGAGCAAATAAAACTGGAATCTAAAAAATTCAATAAGGGACAGATCTATGGCGGCCTGATATTCGGAATGGGATGGGCTATCACCGGCGCCTGCCCCGGGCCATTATTTGCACAGATTGGAACTGGTGCAACAATAATTATTGTTACTCTTTTAAGTGCAATTGCTGGTACCTGGGTGTATGGAAGGTTCAGGAATAACCTGCCGCACTAAAAACCTGCAAGCTGATAACGATCATCCTTCGAATGGCCGTGGTTCCGTAATTTGGCGCCAACATTAAATCATGTGATATGAAGAAAAACAAGATCGGTCTTGATGCTGTCAAAGCAAAAAAACTGGCAGATAACCTGAATGGATTATTGGCCAACTTTCAGTTGTTTTATATTAATTCCCGCGGCTTTCATTGGAATATCAAAGGCGAAAAATTCTTTGAGCTGCACCTGAAATTTGAGGAATTATACACTGATACCCAGATAAAAATTGATGAAGTGGCGGAGCGAATCCTAACACTCGGACACACCCCTTTCCATTCATTTACGGATTACCTGAAGTTATCTTCGATAAAGGAGCAGAAAAATGTAACTGATGGACGCAAAGCTGTGGCATCTGTAATTGATTCTTTTTCGGTGCTGCTTCAGCTGGAAAGAGCCCTGCTGGAATTATCAGACGATGCAGGCGACGAAGGTACCAATGCACAGATGAGTGACTATATCCGGCAGCAGGAAAAACTGGTGTG
>JANNUI010000079.1:0-3666 GCA_031395125.1 Chitinophagaceae bacterium
GTCCCGCGCCTGCCCCCGCTCGGTGAAACCATCCGCAACCTGTACTTCCATGTATGTATGTGGTTTGCCATGATGATATTGTTTACCATATCCGTGGTGAATACCATCCGCTATCTCCGCAGCTTTAAACTGAAGTATGATATCTATGCCCGCCAGTTTGCCGTGGTGGGAATTGTTTTTGGCCTGTTGGGCTATACCACCGGCGCTATCTGGGCTTCCTATACCTGGGCCGACCCGAATAAACCGGCCATCCAGTCCTTTGGTTCTATTGCAAGGGACCCGAAACTGATCGGGGCTGCTATTGCATTGCTGGTTTATTTCGCTTACCTGATACTGAGGGATTCCATTCCTGATACTGATAAAAAAGCAAGGGTCAGTGCTGTCTATAACATCTTTGCCTACGCCCTGCTGTTTCCTTCCATCTGGATACTGCCAAGGATATTACCGAGCCTGCATCCGGGTAACGAAGGAAACCCGGCGCTGGATGTAAAGAATGATATCAGCGGTTCCATGCGGATTGTTTTTTATCCCGCTGTTATCGGCTGGACCTTGCTGGGTGTATGGATCGCCACCCTCAAGATCAGGCTGAACCTCCTGAAAGAAAAATCAATGCTCTGACAAATGAAACTGATGAAAAAAATAATCGTCCTGCTGGTACTGGTGCTGAATGCAACCTGGCTCTTTGCGCAGCAACCGCCCGCGGAAATGGCCGATACCATGCGTAGCAATGGAAGGATCTATGTTGTGGTGGCCGTGATGCTTACGATCCTCATCGGACTGGTTTTGTATATGGTAAGATTAGATAAGAAGATAAGCAAGCTGGAAAAAGAAAATAAACAATAGGCAATAGACAACAGACAATTGGCAATAGGCAAAAGACCCTAAAACATTAAATAATTCTGCCCACTAAGAAAAGTTTTGCATATTGCTTATTGCATATTGCCCATTGATATAAATAACGATTGCTAACATAAAAAAGAACTCATGTCAGATCAACATTACAGTTTCTTTGGCGCTGTTGAAAAAAGTTTTGACAAGGCTGCCAAATACACCAAATGGGATAAAGGGATACTGGAACAAATTAAAGAATGTAACGCTGTTTACCAGATACGCTTCCCGGTAAAAAGGGATACGGGTGCCATCGAAGTAATAGAAGCCTACCGGGTACAGCACTCCCACCACAAAACTCCCTGTAAAGGCGGAATCCGCTTTGCGGCAGAAGTGAACCAGGATGAAGTGATGGCTCTCGCCGCACTGATGACCTACAAATGCGCCATTGTGAATGTGCCTTTTGGCGGTGCCAAAGGCGGCATAAGGATCAATCCCAAAAAATATTCTCCTTACGAACTGGAAAAGATCACCCGCCGCTATACGGCCGAGCTGATCAAGAAAAATTTTATCGGTCCCGGCACTGATGTACCGGCACCTGACTACGGAACCGGTGAAAGGGAAATGGCCTGGATACTCGATACCTATACTGCCATGCACCCCGGCGAGATCGATGCTGCCGGTTGTGTGACGGGTAAACCCATAACACAGGGTGGGGTCCGTGGCCGCCGTGAAGCTACCGGATTGGGAGTGTTTTTCGGTTTAAGGGAAGTATGCAACATGCCCGAAGTAATGAAGAAACTCGGGCTGACCACCGGTGTGGAAGGTAAAAGAGTGGTGGTGCAGGGATTGGGCAATGTGGGTTATCACTCCGCCAAATTCTTCCAGGATGCAGGGGCCAAAATAACCGGCCTTGCCGAATATGAAGGCGCTATCAAAAATGATAAAGGGCTGGATGTAGATGCCGTATTTGAGCATCGCAAAAAAACAGGTTCAATTCTTGGCTTTCCCGGCGCTACCGACCTGGCCAAAAATACCGATGCGCTGGAACTGGAATGCGACATACTGATCCCTGCTGCGCTGGAAAATGTGATCGATGGCGATAACGCACCTAATGTAAAAGCCAAAATAATCGGGGAAGCCGCCAACGGTCCGCTGACACCGGAAGCCGATGAAATATTTGCCAAAAAAGGTATACTGGTAGTGCCGGATATGTACCTGAATGCCGGCGGTGTTACCGTTTCTT
Organism: Chitinophagaceae bacterium; assembly: GCA_031395125.1. GTDB lineage: Bacteria > Bacteroidota > Bacteroidia > Chitinophagales > Chitinophagaceae > JJ008. The sequence continues at coordinate 2,075 of JANNUI010000079.1, forward strand.
ATTTTGAGTGGCTGAAGAACCTGAGCCATGTACGCTATGGCAGGCTGGAAAAAAGATTTACTGAAAACCTGAATGCGCACATCCTCGGGCAGATAGAAGAACTGAGCGGTAAAAAAGTAAAGGACAATGAAAGGGAGTTTATCATGCATGGCCCGGATGAAGTGGACCTGGTATACAGCGGCCTGGAAGAAACGATGATCAATGCCACGCATGAAATAATGAATGTATGGAAAGCAACCCCGGATATCCCGGATATGCGTACCGCCGCTTATGTGGTGGCCATCAATAAAGTGGGAACCAGCTATGCTGAGCTGGGGATATTCCCGTAACCTCACCCCAACCTTCGCTTAAGCTTCGGTTGGCAAGCCTGCCCTCTCCAGATCCCGATCCTTCGGCTTTTGCTCAGGACTATCGGGAGGAGAGGGAGAAAAAACCAATTGCTTATTTTTTGAAACCCATTCTGAGAAGAGTGGGTTTTATGTAAGTTTTTTCTCAAATTATTGGCTGTATTGTCGCAACTGGTTGTGGGTAGTAAAAATCTTGCATAAACTATAATAACCTATTGAAAATCAGAGAGACAATTTTTCACCGGTTCAAAAAATTGATGTTCGTATATTCGACAATACACACGTTACCACCAATGCAAATGAGACGATTAAGAACAGTAGTAATTTTATCCATATTGACAGCTTGTTCAAATCAGCCGCCAACATCTGACAACATGGCTAAGACGGATAGTCTTCGATTAACGACTGAAACCATTTCTAAGCCAATTACTATTATAACAGGAAACGATTTAGTTGACAGAATTAACGAAATAAAAAATTTACCGTACAGGACATTAAAGTTTAACGGGACAGAAATTGATTCAATCTCATGGACCTGTGGAGATTCTCTGTACTGGGAGATAGTAGGACTTGGCAAAGAAGCAATTCCATACTTAATAAAAAAGATTCAAGACAATTCTAAGACAGACATAAAAATTCCTTGCAGGGAAAGTAAACTGACCGTTGGTACAACTGCTTTTATGGCTCTTGACGACATTATTTCAATTCCTTACTTTCTGGTATTTGAAATACAATGGGACGTCCTTGAAATGAATTGTGACTTTGGATACCCAGTTGGTTTACTGGAGTACATAAATGAACATCCACAAGAAGCATATAACAAGATTATCAAATGGTATGACAGATATGGACAGAGCATCGAAAAGAAAGCGTTAAAGCGGGCTGACCAAACTGACTGTCAAAAGAAGTATGGAATTAAATACGAACTGACTATAAAATATTAAAATGCACTGGTGGTAACATCGGTTTGGCGCTATGGCGGGGCGACGAATAAGTCCTCATCGTCCCGTTCGCTACTCAGCAGCATATCTAGCTAACGAATAAAGCCCAGCTATAGAAGATATTCTCAACTACATTAACTTTACTCATCAACTGTCCAGGCTGACGGTTCTCGGAATAACGCCACATCGCCATGCCGTAACCGTTAGCGGCAACTTAAAGATCGAACTTAAAAAAACAGAAATGGTAATTAACTCAATAAAAATAGTCTTAATAATTTTTGTGTCAAGTAACATACTTTCTTGC
>JANNUI010000099.1:0-2341 GCA_031395125.1 Chitinophagaceae bacterium
AAAGAAAATTACATATTTACTATTTGCCGCTTTTACGATCACTGCCTTTTCATCCGCAGCGCAGGAACCCATACCCGGTGGAAATATCGGCGGCAGGGTGCAGCAGCGGCTCGGCGGCATCCGCAGAGCCACTACCGGCACAGGTACTACGGACAGCCTTCGCCGCCGCAACAGGCATGAGGATTCCATTACCATCCATTTCCGTTATCTGGACTCTTCAGGCACTTATAAACTGGATTCTTCCATTGGAGATTTTACAAGACGTTACCCTATACCCGCCACACATATTTTCCTTGGCAATACCGGTACTGCCAGCCATTCGCTGTTATTTTCACCCATGATGAATGCCGGTTTCGATCCGGGCTTCCATGCGTTTGATGTATATAAATGGAAACTGGAGAAAGTGAGGTTCTTTCAGACCACCCGGCCATATTCTGAACTGAATTATATGCTGGGGAGCCGGACGGAGCAGATCATAGAGGTGATGCATACGCAGAACATCAAGCCCTCCTGGAATTTTGCCTTCCAGTACCGGCTCATCAATGCACCGGGATTTTTCCAGAACCAGAACACCAATCATAATAATTACCTCTTCACTTCGAAGTTCCAGTCCCGGAACCTTCGCTATAACAATTACTTTGTTTTACTGGGAAATAAAATGCAGGCCTCCGAAAACGGCGGCATTGTTGATACTACCGGGATTCTCGACGACCCTGTTTATAAAGAACGGTATAATATTGATACCTACCTGGGCGGGGGCAATGCCTTTTCTTCTAATTTTTTCAGCAGCAAAGTAACTACCGGAAACCGGTACAGCGAATTCACCGCCCTGTTGCGCCAGCAATACGACCTGGGCCGCAAAGATTCAATTGTTACCGACTCAACGGTAGTGCCTTTGTTTTATCCCCGTCTTCGTTTTGAACATACCATTCAATGGGATAAGAATAAGTACACTTTCCTGGATTACTCAGCCGATTCTGCCTGGTATAAAAAGACCTATGACACCAGTTTGAGCAGGCCGACAGACAGCCTGGTGCTGGTGGAACGCTGGCAGGTACTGACCAACGATTTTTCCATTTACCAGTTTCCCGATGCTAAAAACTTACAGCAGTTTATCAGGTTGGGGTTGATGATACAAAATATCACCGGGGAGACATCATCGGGCCATCAGACTTTTTTCAATACGGCGGGACATGCTGAATACCGGAACCGTACCCGCAACCAGCAATGGGATATAGCCGCCAGCGGAAAACTGTTCTTCACCGGGTTTAATGCCGGCGATTATGATGCACATATCAGCCTGCAGCGCCTGTTGGGCAAAAAGGCGGGTTATTTACAACTGGGCTTTGAGAACACCAGCCGCAGCCCTTCCTTCATCTTTGATAACCGCAGCAGTTTCTATTTATTGAAAACGGTTACTAATTTCAGGAAGGAAAACAATACCCATCTTTTTGCATCTTATTACCTGCCTTCCTTCCGCTTCCGGCTTACCGGTCATTATTATCTTGCCACCAATTATACTTACATCAGCAAGTATTACCAGTTAGAGCAGGAGGGTACCCTCTTCAACCTGCTGCAGCTGGCATTGCACAAGACCATTAAATTGGGCAAGAAATGGAACTGGCATACGGATATTTATTTTCAGCAGGTGGTGGGGAATGGCCCGGTGAATGTGCCGGTGATCTATACCCGCAACCGCCTTGCGTATGAAGGGAACCTGGGGTTTAAGAATCTCGACATAGCCATGGGGGCCGAACTCCGCTACAGGGCAGCTTACAAAGCAGATGGCTATTCGCCGGTGCTGGGGCAATTCTTTTACCAGGAAAACATTACGATAAAAAACAAACTACCCGATATTGCCGCTTATGTTCATTTCCGTATCCGGCCCTTCAAAGCCTTTATCCGGATGGAAAACCTGAATACCGCCCGGAAGATGACCAACGGGGGTTTCGGGTTTACCAATAATAACCTCGTGGCCGAAGGGTATGCAATGCCCGGACTGCAGTTCAGGCTGGGGATCTACTGGAGTTTTGTTAATTGATTCTCAAATAACTACAAATGATATAACTCAGTTTTTAAAGTAACAGATAGACACTATCTTTGTATTCTCCATGAGAAAAGGCATCGCCGCCATATCACTCGTTATTTATTTTGCTGCCAGTACCGGTATCGTTATCAATTCGCATTACTGTATGAAGCAGCTGGTGTCTGTTCACCTTTTCGAAACAAAGGCGGAAGTATGCGGACTATGCGGAATGGATATGCATGACAACAGCGGCTGTTGCAGGGATGAGGTAACAGTGGCCAAACTGGTACAGGACCAGGTCCAGATCCCTGTTAC
>JANNUI010000104.1:0-1829 GCA_031395125.1 Chitinophagaceae bacterium
GGTCTGCCTGTCATCTACATCCACCAATATTACGGCTGCTACATCCATATTACTTCGCATATTGTCCGGACGAATGATTTCATTCTTAAAGTTGATTTCGTTGATCGATGGGCTTTGCAGTACTAATATCAGATAAGCCGCAGCTGGCTTTTTACCCCTGCCCTGAAAATGATCATTGCCTTACGGTAATTGGGAATGCGGATCCTTTTTTCCAGCACCAGGGCAGGTTTCATCCGCTTTATTTTCCTGAATAGCGACAAATAGTATTTGTAAGCTACATACACGCCAAATCTTGCTTTCATGGGCAATTTGGTTATACCCTCGTAGGCCTGCCTGAAATCATTGTGTATATCTTCTTCAATTTGTCTTTTATCCTCCTCCCTGAAGTTATTAAAGTCGCAGCCGGGAAAATAAATCCTGGCCAAACCGCTATAATCTGCTTTGATATCCCGCAGGAAATTTACTTTCTGAAAGGCTGCGCCGAGTGAACGGGCGGGTTTTTCCAGTTTATCATAGAGCTCTTTTTTCCCTTCGCAAAACACATAAAGGCACATCAGTCCCACTACTTCGGCTGAACCATAGATATACTCCTTGTACCCTTTAAAGTCATACGATTTTTTTTCCAGGTCCATCTCCATACTTTGAAAAAAAGCATCCACTAATTTCAGGTCGATCTGGTATGCATTCACCGTTCGCTGAAAACTGTTGAGTATGGGGTTCAGGCTGATTCCCCTTTCAATGGCATCATAGGTCTCTTTTTTGAATTGCCTGAGCAATGCCGGTTTGTCATAGTCATGAAAACTGTCAACGATCTCATCAGCAAAGCGGACAAATCCATAAATATTATAAACTGGTGTACGCAGGTCCCTGTGCAGCATCCCGATGGCAGATGAAAAAGATGTACTGTACCCCCGGGTAACTATCCGGCTGCAACTTTCACTGGTACTATGAAAAAGATGAACCATGATTTGAATATAGATAAATTATCGGATTTTTTTTATTAATTGTTTAGCCACCACTTCCCCGCTTATCAGGCTGGGAGGCACACCAGGTCCGGGGACGGTAAGCTGACCGGTATAAAATAAATTCCCGACTTTCTTACTCTGGCATGCCGGTCTGAATATCGCAGTCTGCATCAGGGTATTTGCCAGCCCGTAGGCGTTCCCTTTGAATGAGTTATAATCCTGCACAAAATCCCTCACCGAGTAACTTTTCCTGTAAATAACAGCGTCAAGAACGGGTTCCCCGATATGTTTTTCCATTCTGCGAACGATCATTTGAAAGTATTTGTCTCTCAATTCTTCGGTATCTCCTTCCAGCCCCGATGCCACCGGTACCAGGAACACCAGGTTCTCACAACCTGCAGGGGCCGTGGTCGCATCTGTAATGGATGAAACACTTACATAAAACAAAGGTTCAGTCGGCCATTGCGGAGTTTTGTAGATCTCATTCCCATGACGATCAAAGGGAACATCAAAAAAAAGTGAATGATGAGCACCCCGTTTAAGTTTTTTATTTAAACCGACATAATACAGTAAACAGGAAGGCGCCATGATTTTTTTGCTCCAGTATTTATCCGAATAACTACGGCATTCGTCGGGTAAAAGTTTTGTCTCGGTGAAATGATAATCGGCCCCGCTGATGATGGCGTCCACCCGGTAATAATCTTTATCGGTTGATACAGTTTTCGCCTTATTGCCCTGTACTAAAATACCTTTCACTTTTTCGGCGAAATGAAATTCTACTCCCAGTTCAAGTGCCAGTTTATACATGGCGTCCACTACTGCATACATGCCACCCTGCGGGTACCAGGTCCCGCCTTTCATATC
>JANNUI010000163.1:0-5332 GCA_031395125.1 Chitinophagaceae bacterium
GTTACTATGGATATAAAGCCGTTTGCGGTTGAAAGATTTTAACCTCACCCCCAAACAGTATTTCAGCCATATTTAGACCCGTTTCTTCCCCTCTCCTGAAGGTAGGGAAGGAACACGACGAACACTAAGAATACACAAAGAACACAACGGGTTAGCGACCATTCTTTGTGTCCTTCGTGCCTGCTTTGTGAACTTTGTGTTCCAAATGCCTTTCAGAAATTAGTGTTTCTTTAATAGGCTGCCTATTGACAACATCGATAACTAGTTATTACTTTTACAGCCGCTTATGGATTGTACATCTACCCGCTTGCCTTATCGACAGACAGGAGCTTTCTCAAAGATCGCACTGGACTATATTGACCAGGCTGCAGCGCTGACACCATTCTATGCACACACGCCCAGTCTGCAGGGCATTCAAAAAGCAATTGAAGGAAGAAAGAAATTCAGCAATAAAAGGGAGACACTGGTACAGGAACTGAAAAAGCAGTACAAAGGGATAGATGTGACTGATAAAGTGAAGGAGAATATTGAATCACTTTTATCGGCCGATACATTTACAGTGGCCACAGCACACCAGAACAATCTCGTCACCGGGCCGCTGTATTTTATCTACAAGATCGTGCATGCCATCAAACTGGCGGACCACCTGAACGGCATGCTGCCAACACAGAAATTTGTCCCTGTTTTTTATATCGGCTCCGAAGATGCAGATCTTGATGAACTGAATCATATCTGGCTGGAAGATGAAAAACTGGTTTGGGAAACGAAGCAGACCGGCGCCGTTGGGCGGATGAAGATTGATAAAGCATTATTGAAGCTGATTGACCGGATGGAAGGGCAATTAGCTGTTCTTCACAATGGTAAAGAAGTTATTTCTCTGCTTAAAACATATTACAAGGAAGGGGCAACGGTGCAGGATGCTACATTCCGTTTCGTTAATCACCTTTTCGCTGAGTACGGGCTGATTGTCTTGCTGCCTGATAACGCAGCGCTGAAAAAGCAAATGATACCATTGTTTGAAGAGGACCTGCTTCATCAAACTGCATCGGGAATTGTGGAGGAGACAACGGGTAAATTGGAAGCTGCCGGTTATAAAGTGCAGGCGAACCCGAGGGAGATCAATTTGTTTTATTTGATTGATGATAAAAGGGAACGGATAATAAAACAAGGCACAAGGTACAAGGCGCAAGGTACAAGCCTTGACATGTCCGAAGATGAACTAAAGAAAGAGCTGCATACACACCCTGAACGCTTTAGCCCGAATGTAATCCTGAGGGGAATGTATCAGGAAACGATTTTGCCAAACATCGCTTTTATCGGCGGTGGGGGAGAAACGGCTTACTGGCTGCAACTGAAAGGACTGTTTGAACATTATAAGGTTCCTTTCCCGGTACTGGTACTCCGCAATTCATTTTTGATCGTGGAGAAAAAATGGCAGGAGCGGATCTCGCATCTTGGATTTACTGCTGAAGATTTCTTTTTGCCAGAGCAGGAACTGATGAACCGGCTGGTAACCAAAGAAAGCAGGAATGAAACCAAATTGAATGGCCCTCTGACAGAATTGGAGCAGTTGTACGACACATTTAAGAAGCAGGCCAAAACAGTTGACGGCACTTTGGAGAAACATGTGGATGCACTGAAGCTGCAAACAATACATCGTTTGCAGGAATTAGAAAAGAAAATGCTGCGGGCCGAAAAAAGAAAATTCGCCGACCAGCAGCGGCAGATACATGCCATCAAAGCACATCTATTCCCTGGTGACGGATTGCAGGAGCGCAGGGGAAACCTCTCTTACTATTATGCCAAATGGGGGAAGGATTTTATACAGCAGTTGTATCACTCGTCATTGAGTCTCGAGGAGGAGTTTGTTGTCATTAATGAAATATAAGAACGAAATGTCACCCCGGTCCTGAGCCGGGGTCTTTTTTAAAAGAAATTAATAAGATGCCGGATCAAGTACGGCATGACATTATGAGGATTACCTTTTTACTTCTTCCTCAAAGAAACACTCAGCGAAAAAGTATTCTTCTTCAGCGATGACAGCGCCGCTGCATACGGAGTGGTTGCCGCATTGTCTTTCAGGTCTGTAAATCCTGCTGAATATTTTAACTCGGGTGAAAGGATGATCCCGGCTTTGGGGATACCAATATCAACACCTAGCCCGCCATTGCCAAGAAACAGTGATTTCTTTACCGGCAACAGTTCATTGGAACTGCTGTTCTGGCTGAAGAGGTAGCTGAAGGATGGCCCTAATGTTATATAGGGAGCTACATTGTTGGAAGAAAACCGGATAATAAGCGGCAGGGCGACATTCACGGCTGTGCCTTTCACCGCTACCGTTTCAGTAACCACACCACCACCTGTGGCCGCTCTTCTTTCAAAATCTATATCAGTACTTTCAAAACTTAGGGTGGTGGTGGGTCGTATAGAAATGCTGTTGCCTAAACTTACCTGGTAAATAACGCCGAGGTTGCCGGTAGGGGCAGAATTGGAAGCCACACCAATGAAACCGGTATTTGCATTGCCGGAGTAGGTTGGGTTCGATTGATTCAGTCCGCCACCGAGTGTGAATCCAAAACTGGTTTTTCTTAATGGCGGGTTCTTCTTCACGTCTTTTTTCGCCTGATCCGGTTTGGAAGAACTGGTTTGCCTTGCAAGAACAAGTGTGGCCAGTGCACAGGGCCATTTTGGCGCCGCTTTAGAAGCTTTATCCGCATAATACACAGCGCTGTCGGCCCTGTTACCGGCAAGGTGTAACCTTGAGAGCCAGTTTAGGATATATGCGCCGTTGGGATCAATACTCCTTGCTGCATGTGCATAATTAAATGCATCCATGGCCGTTCCGTAATCAGCAGTTGCTTTCAGCAGGTACATTCTTCCCCACAGGGCAGCAGCAAATTCCGGCTCATCCTGCCGCAGCAGCGTAATGGCTTTTTCTAATCTCCCACCAGCCTCGGCATTCTGCTGCTTTTCTTTTGAAGAACTGACAAGGCCGCAGCTGAGATATTCATTCACCCTTTTCTGCGCATCGTTGATGAATTCAGATGCCAGCGTTGTTTTGGCATCCAGTGTGTAGGGGTTGTTGGGAAATTTTTTTTCTAATTGCTGGTAATAATCTTCTGCGGAAGCATTGCCGCTGAGATTATTATTCTTAACGGCCCGGTTGAAACGGTTATAGGTTTCCACCAATGCCGTATCGGCTGCAAATCTTTTGAAATCATTTTCTGTGAACCCTTCAAATGAGTTGCCTCCTCTTCTTTTTTTCTGCTGCATCCATTTTTGGAGGTAAGCAGCATCCACCACACTCACCACTTTGTTGTCATTTTCCTTACAGCAGAAAAAAGGATCCTGTTTTCTGTTAAACCGCGCCAGCGCCACGGCCGGCACATTCTTGTCTACATAGGATTTCACTTCGGCAAAAGTGATCCGGTTGTCGGGCTTGCCTTCTGTATCGGCGAGGCCGCTCAGCCCGTCGACCAGGTACCAGGTGAACAAACCGTGGCCAGCACCGATGGATGCATCTTCCAGCGATTCCTGGCCGGCGCCGGTGGCCAGCATCATGATCTCACCCGCTTTTTTTTCGGAGATGGCCGTGTTCAGAAAGTTGAGACCCTCCTGTCCGCCCGGCAGTTCGTTGGAACGGCAGGCATCCATTACAAAAAACACATCCACTCCCTTGCTGGTCTCATTGGCGATCTTCTTCTTCAGGTTATAGAGTTGTATGGCTCCGCCAACAAGGTAATTGTTCTTATCACCTGCGGGATTGCAGTCGTAGCTTAAAAAGAAATACTGGTCTTCATCAATGGCATCACCATGACCGGCCAGGTAAATAAAAAGCCGGTCGCCTTTCTGCAGCTGCTTGGCCCGCATCCACTGAAATCCCTTGGTCCAGAAAGTAGAATGCAGCGCATCTTCGTTCAGCAGGGCAAATATGTTTTCATCTTTCACATTGCCACCGCCGGGTGATTGTAAAAAATCACGGAACATTTCAGCATCCTTATCCGCGTAGGTAAGCGGACGGACATATTTGTATTTGGAGATTCCCATGATGATGGCAAAGGTTTGCGGGCCTTTGATCGTGGTATCCCTTGATCTCAGCGGGACCTGTGCGACTGATTCGGACAGGCAGGCTGTCAGTGAAAGCAACATAATGGCCAGCAGGATCTTTTTCATATTTCCGGGTTGAGGCTTGGTAAATGGTATTAGAAAAGTAGTGAATTTTTCTGTAGTGCCTTAATTTGATTTTCGTTCTTTCGGAGTTTTGTCACACCGGGCTTGACCCGGTGTCTTTTATATTATTCAAAGGGAGAGATGCCGGGTCGGGCCCGGCATGACGAGCCCCCGGGGATCGAAATTTTATTATAAAATGAACTCCTATAGCTATGGGGTAAGGTACTAAAATAAATCAGTGTTAATAGCGCCAAACTCTATTTAATCTTTGGAGACAACCAGCCTAAAGAGGGTGCTGCTTCCGTTGTCGTTGTCAGCAGCCAGCAGCAGGTACAGCAATTCCTTTGTCTCTTTCATAATGCAAACAGATTCGATCTTATGACCCTTAAAACGGGTATCTGTTTCTTCCAGGTCAATTATTTTGTCGGGGTTGATGGCCTTCCATTTTTTTTTGGAGGAAATATTTTTTACTACCCACAGGTAGCTTTTGCCGATGACTCCGTCGTCTATGTTGTTGCGGGTGTTCTCTGTGGATACAGTACATAACAGCATATCGTTTTTTGCAGAATAACCAAGTCCGGAGACACCTTTAAACACAGCACTGTCTGTAGTACCGCCAAAAAAAGCAGTATGAATTTCTGTTTGGCTTTGTTGCTGCCAGAAATTGTTTTTTGCAAAGATCAGCTGGTTTTTCGGATAGCCCTTACTGCCACGGTTGGATAAGATAATACCGCCGGGTATCGAAGTAGTTCCTTCAATGTTCAGTTTTTTGATCCCATACAGGGAAAGGCGCATATAAAATGAATCAAGCCGGATGCTATCTTTTTCTTTAGTGGCCGGATCAATAAGCCAGGCGATGTTACGCTGGGGTGCCAATGAGCCGGAACCGGACAACAGGATTTTTTTATCTGGCAGTAAAACCATTGATTCAAGGTCAGGTTTTACTGCCTTAGGGATTCTTTGTTCGGGAAATGAATAAAGCATGACAGAATCAATTGCATTCAGGTTGCTGTCAAGTACCAGTATGTTGTTGGCATCATCGCCGATGATATAAACTTTGTTGTTGATATATTCTATGCCGGAAGCGGAGGGGTAGTGGGGGAATTGTTTTACTTCCTGGAGCAGATCCTTATTGCCGCAGGAGATCAAACCTGATGTCAGC
>JANNUI010000189.1:0-6928 GCA_031395125.1 Chitinophagaceae bacterium
TTTTCATAACAGTAAACAAGATACCGCTTCAGATGTTCAGGTTTTAAATCATCTGCGGGTATATTTTTTATAGTAGCAAGCAGCTGTGTCATCTCACTCAAATAAGTTTTAATGGTTGATTTGCTGTAGGCCTTTAGTTTCAGGCGTTGCTCCATGCCGGGTATGATGTGTGCATTAACCGGGTGTATTTTCCCATGCTTATATACTATAATATGTCCTGCTTGAATGTGCAGAGCCTTTACCGGGAGAGGGTTTTTATCACTTTTTTTGCCAGTAGTTAAAAGTACCTGTCCTTCAGTATTGTTTTCTTTTTTCTTGTTTGCCAGATACTGCTGCAGGGCAGATTTTTCGATACTGGCTAATCCTTTCAGGGCAAAGAATACTTTGTTATAATTCTCTTTGCTTAGCGCAGTGTACCAGCATTTATTCGTGGCGCTGAATTTCACCACTTTTGTTTTTTGAAGCGCTGCCTGAATTTTAAAACTAATGTCAAAGTAAAGACCGATACATTCCTGCCCCCGGTGCTGCAACGGTTTCATTACAACTTCTTTCATAATCGGTCAGTTTACTGGTCACATTTTCTTCAACAACACCTTCTTCTGCGAAAAATTAAAAGCCGCATCCAGCATCTCCAGGAACTTCGGCCAGTTCTCTTTTTTCACCACGGCATTTTTGTATATTTTTTTAACGAGTATGTTCAGGGTGCTGCCTTCCACGCTGGCCTGTACGGCAAAAGCGCCGGTCTCATTTTCAATATTCATGTTCAGATTCTGCACCCCCACCACTTTATACCCGGCAGGTATGGTAAAGTTGACAACATTCCGCAGGCTGCGGGGAAAACTCATCCACGCATCCGCTTCCCTTTTTCTTTCATCCTGCGATACAAATAACTGGTCGCCGATAAGGCCGGGCACCGATATCAGCATATTATCCCCGGCAATCTTCACCATGTCGCTTAGTACAAATTTGTTGGTGTAACTCAGCTCCTGTTTGCGCCATGTACGGCCGTCAGCACCCAGCGTGAATTCGGAATAGCTGCTGATATTGTCATAATCATCTTCCAGCGCTTCTTTCATGTATTCCAGTTTGCGGGTCTTGTCTTCTTTTTTCCGTTCCCGCAGTTTGTCCTCATAGCTCTCCAGCGCCGTGCCTTTCATGCCGCCCCGTACATCATCCTCGCCGCCATAGCTGCGGTGGTCATCATCCAGCGCCGGGGTATGTACCAGCGCCTGTACGTTGTAAAACTTCTTGCTCATGCCTGTCACTGCTTTCTGGTGAATGATGGATATGCTGCGGGTGCTGGTGTCAATACTGGCAGTGATGGTATTGGTGGTCACATTATCCTCCGGTTTGCTGGCGGGTAATGTAACAGGAGTAGCCGTCGGGTTTTTGCCCAGGGAAATAATGTAGGCCGGGGTGTTCAGGTATTCTTCCCGGAAATCAAAGGGGTTGGAGAATATAGTAGAGTTAAAGATGTACTTATCCTTCACCTTCACCATCCACTCCGGTTCGGTGCGGAAGATGATATTCTCCGGTTTGGTAAGTGTAAGCGGTGTGGTCACCACCAGGTCATAGGGTATTTTTTTCAGGTCCAGGCATTGCGTTAGACAGGAGGCAAACAGCTCACTGGAAAAACCATTGGCCCTGTAGTGCGACATGTGGCGGAGTATATAATATACTTTTTGTATAAAATCTTCCTCCCGGAGGTCGGCATACCCTATCTGTTTCAGGTAGGCTTTCGCCATGGTATAATAATATGAACCATCCAGCCGGTTATACTGGTTATTCATCTTCTTTGCCAGCTCCTGCGGGCTGATGTTCTGCTTCAGCTCTCCCCTGTCACCGATAAAAAGATCAGAACGGTTCTCACTTCTGGAGAAAACGATCTGGAATTTCACCATTGGCAGTTCAGCCAGGCTGTTCACCCAGCGTGTATCTTTCAGTTTTTCCCGGCTTCGGTCTTCCCAGCTGTACTCCGCATTACTGTTGCCGGTTTCTTTAAACAGCGGGGCACCCATGGTGGACTTGGAGTTGACGAATGAATTGTTGTCGGTGTCGATCTCAAATTTCTGGCTGAGTACCGGGTACTCCCGGGTGCACACAAAATAGATGGGATCGAATTCGATATAGCTCATCTTCTTTACCGTGTTATCATCGTAGAAGATGGTGGCATAGTCAATAATATCGCCGGGGTCAAGATCAGGGATGGCCACTTTATAAAAAAGCACCCGGCTTTTGCTTTTATCATAGTACGTGCTGGCTTTGCCGATATAAGGGGTGAACGTGGCGGGAATATCATCATTGTCTTCCACATATACGGCATTGCGCAGCGATACATCCTGCACGGTGCCATTGGCTTTGATGATCTTTATCCCGGCACCGTCATTGGAAGAGCCGATGCGGAAATACACCGAGGAATAGGAGTTCACAGCATCCCGGTCATTGAGTTTGATGCGGCGGCGGGTGATCTCGTACACGGCGAGTTTGTTGGCATCTTTATCAAAGGAAAATCTTGTTTTTTGTGCAATGATGACACCGCTTTCTTCCTTCCATTGGTCCGGCACGGCGTTCACCCTGAAATCGGCATCTGCATCATCCCACACCTGTTTCATGTTTTTGGCGATCGATTCTAATTTGGATGGGGAAAAGGTGTCGTCGTCTTCCTGCGCAACCATGTTAAGTGACAAGCAAAGCAGGGTAGTTATATAAAATACTTTTCGCATAATTTGTTTTTTAGGAACACAAAGGACAGGAAGGGCCACGAAGTACACTACGTTGTGTTCTTTGTGACTTCTTTGTGTTCTTCGTGCTCCTATTCGAATAATCATGGCTTCTTAATTAAAATAAGGTTACTATTAAAATCTTTTAATTTATTGGTAAACTTTTTCCAGTTTTCAAAATCTGCCTTGCGTATGCGGCCATTAGGAAAGGATAAAGTTTTTTTGAACAGGATCTTATTGTCTTTATTGCTGTAGGAGGCATTCACTGTATAATCAGCTGTTTTCTCATCAATAGAGCCGGGTAGTGAGACCACTTTATATCCCGCCGGTAGTACCAGCTCCGTTTCATCCTGCGATACATAAGCCGAGCTGAGCGCATAGTCCTGCTGGCGGTCTTTGTCCGGGATAATGCCCCGCAGGTCCTCGGGGAAGAAATCAATACCCACATAGATCTCTTTGTCTTCCGTGATGATATAGTTGCTCAGGTCAATATCGCCTTCCACCACCACGGGTATTTCCCGGTTGCTCAGGTCTGAGGTTTTTACATTGGTCACTGCCAGGTTTTTATTGCCGAATTCCAAAAAGCGCTGAATCACTTTTTTCTTATCATCGGAAGGCAGGTCGTGGTAGTACTGGTGAAAACGGGTGCGCTGCTCCCCGGTGAGGGTTGTCTTAACATGTCCCTTTAGTACATTGTCTTTTAACTGGAAGCTGGTTTGCGTCAGCAGCTTGCTTTTTTCAATATCCATCAGCGGCACCTTCTTTATGTCGTACTTATCGCCTTTGCCGATCAGCACTTCCTTGCCCTGGATGCGCCAGGCATAATCCCCGAAAGGGATGTATTTCTCGGTGCCATCAAGGAAATATTCTTTACCAGCAATAAGGACGGTGCTGATACAGTGATTGTCCACTGCCAAAGATGGTAAGCTGTAATCGTAAGGGATATGCCGGGTACCGATCCATGTCATGTGTGCATCAAGACCGGCCAGTTTAAGCATTTCGGTGATCAGGTTGGCCATGCCTTTGCAGTCGCCGTATTTGGATTTGAACACATCCTGCGCCGTAGCAGGAATAAAACCCGCCAGCCCGTCTTCAAAGGCGATATAGCGGATATTGTCCTGTACCCAGTAGAAAATGGATTTTACCTTATCAATATCCGTGGTATTGCCTTTTGTCAGTTCTGTTACTTTGGCTTTTAATTCGTCAGGCTTGTTCACCGCTTTTTTATAGAGGTGCTGGTACCAGTTGTACAGGTCGCCCACATCGGCAAATCCCTTTTCTGTTTTTCCGTCATAAATGAATGATTTTACCACCAGCACCAGGTGCGGGAACTGGTAAGCCACGCCGATAGCCCTGTTCTCATTCTTCACCGCTTCAAGGTTCAGGAGTTTGAAGCTATAGACCGTTGCGCCTTTCTCGGTGGTTTTTTGTTTGGTCACCTTATATCCTTCAAAGTTGAACTCCCGGATGTCCAGCTGCAGCCAGTCGGGGACTTTGATACGGATGATCTTTTCCCTGGCGGGATAAAAACTGTGGAAATAAACGGAGGTGAGGTACTTGCTGTCGAAATATTTTTTCTCGGTCTCCACCCTGGTGGCATCGCCATAGCCGCTGAAGCGGATGTTGAAGTACTTTACCCGGCTGTCGTCGGAAAAGAAATCGCTGGAACTGGCCGACCGGTCAATGGCATAGCCCACATTATAGTTCTTCTTTACGCCAAACATCCCCTTCATCTTTTCCAGTTGTTTAAAGGAAGTGATCTTACAGAAGGAGTTGTAAAAATCGTAGTACTGTATGCCGGCGCTTTCACGGAGTGAGAGGAAATTGATGCCGGTGTTGCGGGTGGCGGTTACTACGGGCAATTTATCATCGCTTCTTCCCTTATCAAAGCTGAATTCTTCTTCCACCAGGGTAGCGGCCACCCGGTCTTCGGTAAAAACCTTCTTCAGACGGTTCGCTTCATAGATGTCCTCATCGCTTTGGGCCGGCAGTGATCCGGGCAACAGCAGGCCGGTAATAAGAAGCAGCCTCAAATCTTTCATCATAACAGAGTTTGTAAAGGCAATATAAAAATTGTTCATCAAATTAAGGCCATATGAAAGATTTTGCCTAAAATCAATTTATCAACCAAGCCTAACTTGTTATAAATTCGCAGAATAATTTTAAAGATTATGGCCCGTAAGCTTGAAATATTACAGGATGTGGTTATCAAATTTGCCGGCGACAGCGGCGATGGTATGCAGTTAACCGGCTCCCAGTTTACCAATAACACGGCTTTATTAGGTATTGACCTGGCCACCTTCCCGGATTTTCCGGCAGAGATACGGGCGCCGATAGGAACCCTGCCGGGTGTGAGTGGCTATCAGCTGCGTTTTTCGAGTGACAGGGTGTTTACTCCGGGTGATGCCTGCGATGTGTTGGTGGCAATGAATGCGGCAGCACTTAAAACAAATCTTACTGTAATTAAAAAAGGCGGAAAAATTATTGCTAATGTGGATGGGTTTGATGCCAAAAACCTGCGGCTGGCCAATTATCCCGATGGAGAAAATCCGCTGGAAAACGGGAGCCTTGATAATTACGAGGTGATAAGAATGGATGTCACTAAAATGACGAGGGAAGCATTGAAGGAATTTACGATGGGTATGAAGGAAAAGGACAGGGCCAAAAATATGTTTGTGCTGGGTTTCCTTTATTTCATGTACAACCGGGACATGGATAGCACTATCAAGTTTTTAAAAGAAAAATTCGGAAAGAAGGATGATATTCTGAACAGTAATATAAAAGTGTTGCAGGCCGGCTATAATTACGGCGATACAACCGAAACTTTCACCACTACCTATAAAGTTGAAAAGGCAAAGATGGAACCTGGTTCTTACCGTTCCATTATGGGTAACCAGGCGGTGGCTTACGGACTGATTGCTGCTTCGCAAAAAAGCAACCTGCCATTGTTCCTCGGCTCATATCCCATCACACCGGCATCAGATATACTGCATGACCTCGCTAAGTATAAAAATTTCGGCGTCCGGACTTTCCAGGCTGAAGATGAAATTGCGGCGATTACTTCTGCTATCGGGGCTGCTTATGGAGGAAGTCTTAGCGTCACAACAACCTCAGGCCCGGGCATGGCATTAAAAGGGGAAGCCATGGGTTTGGCAGTAATGCTGGAAATCCCGCTTCTTATCATAGATATTCAGCGGGGCGGCCCTTCCACCGGGTTACCTACAAAAACAGAACAGTCAGATTTGCTGCAGGCATACTATGGCAGAAATGGAGAATGCCCGATGCCTGTTATATCAGCATCTACGCCGGGTGATTGTTTTAGTGCAGTATATGAAGCGGCAAGGATTTCAGTGCAGCACATGACGCCCGTTATCTTTTTAAGCGACGGATATATTGCCAATGGCGCGGAGCCGTGGAAGTATCCTGTGTCTGCCGATCTGCCAGCCATCACCGTAAATTTTAAAAAGGGATTAGATGACGGGGAAGAAAAATTGCAACCGTACAAACGGGATGAAAAATTAGTTCGTTCATGGGCTATACCCGGCACACCGGGACTGGAGCACCGCATTGGCGGTCTGGAAAAAGAGGATGTGACCGGTAATATAAGTTATGAACCCGAGAACCATCAGCACATGGTAAAAACAAGACAGGCAAAGGTGGATAGGATCGCTGACTATATTCCCGAACAAAAATTAGACAGCGGGCCCTCCACAGGAAAGATATTAGTACTGGGCTGGGGCTCTACCTATGGCGCTATTAAAAGCGCCTGCGCGGAGTTGCAGGCAAGAGGAGAAGCCATCAGCCATGCTCACCTGCGGTATATCCGCCCCTTCCCGAAAAACCTGGGTGATATTATTAAAAATTTTGAAACGGTTTTAATTCCGGAGATCAATAACGGGCAGCTTATCAAAATCATCCGGGATGTTTATTTTGTGGATGCCGCAGGATACAATAAAATAATGGGAGTGCCCATCACCAAAACAGAACTGCTGATGAAGCTGGAGGAGATGCTGGGAAGGATGAATTAAATGAAGCGGACTGTTAGCTGCAATTGTTCAAACGATCCTCTAAACCAAAATGGACATATTGAATCGAAACATTCATTACTGCCTCGGATTATTTTTAATAATATTTTCAATTTTTATATTGCACTCTTGCCAGGAGGAACGATTGCCATTAATAGAGGCGGCCAATAGCAATAATGTAAC
>JANNUI010000255.1:0-1939 GCA_031395125.1 Chitinophagaceae bacterium
GGCACGATGCTGAAAGAGGTTTCCCAATCAGCAGCCATGCTGAACTTTTTGAACAATCAACAAAACCGCAAAGACCATCCCAACGAGAACTTTGCAAGAGAAGTGATGGAATTGTTTACCCTGGGACGGGGCCATTATACGGAGAATGATATCAAGGAAGCAGCAAGGGCCTTTACCGGCTGGGCAGCCAACCTGAAAGGTGAGTTTGTGTTCCGCAGGCTTCAGCATGACTTTGACAGCAAAACCGTACTTGGCCGTACCGGTAATTTTGACGGAGGTGAAGTACTGGATATCTTATTGCAGGAAAAACAAACAGCGAAATACATCACCCAGAAGATCTACCGCTTTTTAGTAAATGAAAAGCCGGATACTGAAAAGATCAACTGGCTGGCCGACCGCTTTTACAAAAACAACTACGAAATATCCAAACTTCTTGAAGATATTTTTACAGCCGATTGGTTTTACGAAGAGAAAATTGTCGGTGTGTTAATTAAATCACCCGTGGAACTGATGGTGGGTATCCAGCGGATGCTGCCCATGAAATTGGAAAACGAAGAAGCGCTGATGCTGCTGCAGCGGGTGCTGGGCCAGCTCTTATTTTATCCCCCGAATGTTGCAGGCTGGCCGGGAGGCAAGAACTGGATCGACAGCAGCAGCCTGATGATGCGGATGCGGCTGCCGCGGCTTATTAACGACTCCGATGAAATGAACGTAAGACCCAAAGATGATGACGATCAGATGATGGGCCGTATGGATCCCAATGAAGACCCGAAAGGAAAGGCACAGCGTATGGCGGGCCGTGCAGGCCGCCCGATACTGGCTGATATAGACTGGAAATTGTATGTAAAGAGCTTTGAAAGTGTGCAGAGGGAGGCGCTGACAGAAGCTATCTCCAAAACATTATTGCAGGTAAAACCATCTGTGAGTGCAGATATTATCAAACAGCACTCAGACCAAAGCGGAAGGGAGAACTTTATTAAAACGGCGACGATACAGATCATGAGTACACCGGAATACCAGTTGTGTTAAACAAGCTATTAGCCGATAGCCATTAGCTTTTAGCTAACGGCTAATCGCTAACAGCTAAAAGCTATATAACATGTTTATCAAACGCAAAGAATTCATCCAGATCGGTTCATTGGCCACCGCCTCCATGATGGTGCCCAAATTCCTGAAGGCATTTGAAGGGGCAAGCATGGTGCCATTGGGGAATAAAGTGGTGGTAGTACTCCAGCTCAGCGGGGGTAACGATGGTCTGAATACGGTGATCCCTGTCCGGAATGACCTGTACTACAAAGCAAGGCCGAAGTTGGGCATTGAAAAAGCCAGGGCCCTAACCCTTACCGATGAGGTGGGACTGCACCCGTCACTCACCGGCTTTAAGGAATTATATGATGATGGCAGTCTTTCCATATTGAATAATGTAGGCTATCACAATCCTGACCGTTCGCATTTTCGGAGTATGGATATATGGCACACGGCCAGCCAGAGCAGTGAATACTGGAGTACAGGTTGGGTGGGCAGGTACCTGGATGCGCAATGCAACGGATGCGATAAACCCACGCAGGCCATTGAACTGGATGATGTACTCAGTCTTTCACTGAAGGGAGAGAATATAAAAGGGATTGCTGTAAAAGACCCGAGGCGTTTGTACGGAACAGCCAACGAGAAATTCTTCAGGGATGTGATGAAGAACCATAAAGAGGAAGCGGGGGAGCAGCCGGCTGACTATTTATACAAGACGATGGCGGAAACATTATCCAGTGCTGACTATATCTTCAAACAAAGCCGGATGCACCCTACCAATGCCGTGTATCCCGGTACCGGCCTGGGAAACAGCCTTAAAACAATCGCCTCACTGATTTTTTCTGACATCAATACCAAAGTATATTATGTATCACTGGGCAGTTTTGACACACATATCAACCAGGAGGCGCAG
>JANNUI010000275.1:0-2300 GCA_031395125.1 Chitinophagaceae bacterium
GGCGCACCGACTTCCAGGGCGGCAGCCCGGCCACCCTGTACCGCTCGGTGCGTGAGCAGATTTTTTCCCTGCCTGAGGCCTGCCTGGTCTACCCCGGGCATGACTACAACGGGCGCATGGTCTCCACCATCACCGAAGAAAAGCGCTTCAACCCGCGTATTGGTGGGGATGCGCGGGAAGAAGATTTTGCCGGATACATGGAAAACCTCGGACTGCCGCACCCGCGCTTGCTGGATATCGCTGTGCCCGCCAACTTGCACTGCGGCAAGCCTGGTTCGGATGCGATAACACCGGATCCAATGTGGGCACCGATCATCACCACATTTGCCGGCATCCCGGAGATCCAACCGGACTGGGTTGCGCGTCATCTCAAGGACATTACGGTGCTCGACGTTCGAAGCACCCAGGAATTCACAGGCGAACTTGGGCATGTGTCGAGCGCACAACTGATTCCGCTCGATGAATTGCGGGACCGTGTTGCAGAAATAACGCGTGACAAACCGGTGGTGACAATCTGCCAGAGTGGCAAACGTTCAGCGATGGCGGTGCAAATCCTGCAGAAAGCCGGTTTCGACAAGGTGGCCAATGTGCCCGGTGGCATGCTGCAATGGGGGCGGCTGGGGCTGCCTGGGATTGCTCGGTAGCGGGATTGCCAGGGTTTTCCTCTTTCGCGGTCGGGAGACCACTCCTGCCTACCTGCGATCACCAACCGTGCAGGAGCGATCTCCTGATCGCGATTGGTTCTGATTCGGCATCCTTGCCATCACCAGGCATGCAGGAGCGATCTCCTGATCGCGATTGACCCCGACGCGGATCGCGGTCGGTCCAAACCGGGCACATACTTTACACATTGAACTGGGCACATGGTCTACAAGTTGGGCATTGGATTGGAGGAGATTCCGATGCCCTGGAAAGAGACCTGTGCGATGGACGAGAAGAAGGCGTTTCTGGCGGCGTATCTGGGAGGTGAGCTGAATATGACCGCGTTGTGTCAGGAGTTTGGCATCAGCCGCCCCACGGGTTACGCGGTGATCGAGCGCTACCAGCGGGATCCTGAGAGTTTTGATCGGGAGGGTAGTCGAGCACCTCACCACCACCCTAACGAGACCTCTCGGCGGCTGGTGCAGTTGATTATGAAGCAACGGCGGAAGCAGCCTGCCTGGGGGCCGATGACGATCCGCAGCGTGCTGGAACGGCTGTACCCGGACGAGATATGGCCTGCGGCCAGTACGATCGGCGCGATCCTGAAGCGGGAAGGTGCGATACCGGCAGCCCCCAAACGCCGTCTTGGCGCGATTCTGAGGAGCACAGCGCTGACTGAACCGGCGGCGGTGAACGAAGTCTGGGGGATTGACTACAAGGGTCAGTTCCGGACGGGGGATCGCAAGTACTGTTACCCGCTGACGTTGACGGATCGCTATAGCCGGTTTGTGCTGGGTTGTGTCGGGCGACTCACGGTTGCCGAGGAGTATGCACGCCCGGCGATGCAGAAGCTGTTTGAGGTTTACGGCTTACCGAAGGTGATTCGCAGTGACAATGGGCCGCCGTTCGCGACGAATGGGCTGGCGGGCCTGTCCCGGTTGAGTGCGTGGTGGTTGCGCTTGGGAATAGCGTCCGAGCGGATAAAGCCCGGACACCCTGAAGAAAACGGGAGTCACGAGCGTATGCACGGTGCGATGGAAGCAGAGCTTTTGAAGACGGTTCAGTGGGATATGGCGTCCCAACAACGAGCGTTCAACAGGTGGCGGAAGGTTTACAACGAAGAGCGTCCCCACCATGCGTTGGGGATGCGCCGGCCGGCGGAGCTCTACCAACCCTCACCACGCCGCATGCCGGATCGTGATCCGGAGGTGTCCTATTCACCGCAGCATGAGGTGCGAATGATCCGGCAGAACGGTTCGATCAAGTGGAATTCAGAGCTGTTGTTCATCAGCCAATCGCTGGTGCATCAACCGGTCGGTTTGTTGCAGGTCGATGAAGGGCGTTGGCATGTGTTCTATATAGGGCTGAAGCTCGGAATGCTGGATGAACGATTGAAGAAGGTAGTGCCGTGGTTGCCAGAGTCGACGTGATGCCTGGCATCAGGAGGGTCACACGACGTTCGGCGCTCTCGGCGATTCGGCATGGCGGAACACGAACACGCCGACCTGGATGGTGGCGTGTGCGCCGTGGTTGTCGACGCAAAGAGAGCACAACGACAAGGACGCGATCGAAGATCGCGGTGGATGGGTGGACGCGTCCTTCGGACCGATCAGCACCCTGCGGGCCGTGTGGACAAGCCGAGGAGCAGCAAACGGCGC
>JANNUI010000277.1:0-4077 GCA_031395125.1 Chitinophagaceae bacterium
AAGGAATTACCTGATCTTACCACATTTTTTTCCGCTGGGGCTATTGGCCGCCTGGTAAGGCGTAAAGCTGCGGCTGCAGCTCTCAAACAGAACGATCGCAATCAGCAGGAAAATAATGATCTTGGCTTTCATAGTTGCACAGATTAGACCATGAAAGTAATGACTGCCTGTCAAAAAACAGGTAAAGAATTACTACTGAAATATGCTTTTTTGAAAGTGATTTTGTCGCTTTCTGTATAGCGACTTTACTAACGAAACATCCCGGCGCTCAAGCCGGGATGAACTTAATGGGTACTTTCTTATTTGGTTTTTCCTTGCCCGCCGAAGTCCCGGCAACCGGGACGAAGGTGGGTCGTCCTATACATTTTTGTTGTGCTGAGTCTGAGACTCAGCACAGCGTTAACTGCAACCACCCTGGTTGCCACAGTTCAGGCATTTGTAACAAGTGCCGCTGCGCATCATGATATGGCCGCACACATTACAAGCCGGCGCATCACTCTGCATGCTCTTTGTAGCAGCATTCATTGCATCCATTCCATTTTCATTTTTCACTGCCTGTGCTGCCCGCTGGCCCTGAGCCTGGCGAAGGGTCGCCGGTTGCGGCGCCACGGTGCCTGATGAGGGAGTAACCCGTACACTAGACAGTTCCGGCTCCACATACTCCAGCGGGTTGGAAGGCACTTCATCCCATTCATCAGCACCGGTATTAAGCACTTCCGGTTTATCCAGCACATGCACCAGGTCTGTACGGCCCAAATACTCATAACCCAGTACACGGAAAATAAAGTCCACTATCGAAGTGGTTGATTTAATATTCGGGTGTTCTACAAAGCCGGAAGGATCAAATCTTGTAAAGGCGAATTTGTCAACAAACTCTTCCAGCGGCACGCCGTATTGCAGGCCGATAGAAATAGAAATGGCGAAACAGTTCATCATGCTGCGCATGGTGGCGCCTTCTTTGGCCATGTCAATGAAGATCTCTCCCAGTGTTCCGTCGCCATACTCACCCGTACGGAGGAAGATGGCCTGCCCGTTGATCTTTGCCTTTTGGGTAAATCCGCGGCGCTTGGCAGGTAATGCCCTTCTTTCTACAATGCTTGCCAGTTTACGCTTCAGTTTGGTATCCGGGGAGGACTGTACCCTTTTCTGCACTTCTTCCAGCAGTTCTTCCACTGTCAGTTTTCCTAAATCAACAATATTAGATTCCTGAGGAGTATCGCTGCTATCGGATACTGACTGCGAACTGCTAACTGCCAACTGTTCACTTTCCTCTGATTTCTTTTTCTTATCCGACTTATTGCTGAGTGGTTGAGACAATTTAGATCCATCGCGGTACAATGCGTTGGCCTTTAATCCCAATTTCCAGCTCAGGTAATAGGCATCTGCAATTTCTTCCACCTTCGCTTCATGGGGCAGGTTGATGGTTTTGGAAATAGCGCCACTGATAAAAGGTTGTGTGGCGCCCATCATCCGGATATGTCCATGGGCATGGATGTAACGCTGGCCTTTGGGGCCGCATTTGTTGGCACAGTCAAAAACGGGCAGGTGTTCTTCTTTCAGTCCGGGAGCTTCTTCAAGCATCATCGTACCGCATACATAGTCGTTGGCGGCTTCTATCTGCTCGTCGGTAAAGCCTAATGCTTCCAGCAGGCTCCATTCAAAGTCACTGTATTGCTCAGGTGTAAAGCCCAGTCTTTGCAGGCATTCTTCACCCAGTGTATATTTATTAAATACAAATCCGATCTCAAAAGCGGTGAGGGCGGCAGCATCTAGCCTTTTGATCTCATCAGCAATGAAACCTTTTTCACTCAGCGACTGGTGGTTGATAAAAGGAGCCCCGGCAAAAGATGCAGTACCGGTTGCATACTTGATGATCTTTTCAGCTTCCTGCTCTGCATAACCCAGGTTTTTTAAAGCCGCAGGTACTGACTGGTTGATAATTTTGAAATAACCGCCACCGCTAAGTTTTTTAAACTTCACCAGGGCAAAATCAGGTTCCACACCGGTGGTATCGCAATCCATTACAAGGCCGATGGTGCCGGTAGGGGCGATCACGGTGGCTTGTGCATTTCTGTAACCGTACTTCTCTCCCATTTCCACTGCATCATCCCATGCCTTACAGGCAGCTTTCAGCAAATAATCGGGGCAGTATTGTGCTTTGATGCCCTGTGGTTTCAGGCTCAGGCCTTCATACTCATCCGCATCATAAGCAGCGAGCCGGTGGTTACGCATTACCCGCATCATATGGGTCTTGTTCTCTTCATATCTTGGGAAAGCGCCGAGCACCTTCGCCATCTCAGCTGATGTTTTGTAGGCAATCCCAGTCATGATAGCGGTGATGGCACCGGCAATACCTCGTGCTTCCTCGCTGTCATAAGGAATACCGCTTAGCATCAGCATGGTGCCGAGATTGGCATAGCCCAATCCCAGTGTTCTGTATTCGTAGCTGAGTTGTGCCACTTCTTTTGAGGGGAACTGGGCCATCAGCACAGATATTTCCAGCACCACGGTCCACAGGCGGCAGTTGTACTCATATCCTTCCACATCAAATACATTCTTTTCTGAATCGAAAAACTTCATCAGGTTGGCTGATGCCAGGTTGCAGGCTGTATTGTCTATGAACATGTATTCGGAGCAGGGATTGGAAGCCCTGATCTCGCCGCCTTCGGGGCAGGTATGCCATTCGTTGATAGTCGTATTATATTGTGTTCCGGGGTCAGCGCAGCGCCAGGCAGCATAAGAGATCTGGTTCCACAATTCACGGGCAGGAATTTTCTTCATTATCCTTCCGTCCATTCTGCCTTTCAGTTCCCAGTCTTCATCGTTCTCTAATTTTTCAAAGAAGGCGTTGGGAATGCGGATCGAGTTATTGGAATTCTGCCCGCTGACCGTTTTGTAAGCCTCGTCTTCATAACCGGATGGATAACCGGCAGCGATCAGGGCTCCTACTTTTTTCTCCTCTTCCACTTTCCAGTTGATGAAATCGACAATTTCCGGATGGTCCAGGTCCAGGCAAACCATTTTGGCAGCCCGGCGGGTAGTGCCTCCGGATTTGATGGCGCCAGCAGCCCGATCACCGATCTTTAAAAAACTCATCAGCCCGGAAGAAGTTCCGCCCCCGCTAAGCTTTTCACCTTCGCCACGCAGATTGGAATAATTTGTTCCCACCCCGGAACCATACTTGAATATCCTTGCTTCACGCACCCACAGGTCCATGATGCCGCCTTCATTCACCAGGTCATCATTTACACTGAGGATAAAGCAGGCATGCGGCTGGGGACGTTCATACGCATTCTGTGATTTTTTCAACTGGCCATCGGCATGGTCCACATAATAATGGCCCTGGGGCTTGCCGGTGATGCCATAGCTCTCATGCAGGCCGGTATTGAACCACTGCGGGCTGTTGGGTACACACATCTGGTTCAGGATAGAATAAACCAGCTCTTCATAAAATACCTGTGCATCATTTTCAGCTGAAAAGTATCCATACCGCTCACCCCATGCTCTCCAGCAATTGGCGAGACGGTGAGCAACTTGTTTGGCGGAGGTTTCTCTTCCAAGACTTCCATCCGGCTGGGGAACGCCGGCTTTGCGGAAATATTTTTGGGCAAGAATATCCGTTGCGATCTGGCTCCATTGCCGGGGCACTTCCACATTGTTCATTTCAAATACCACTTCACCGCTTGGGTTACGGATAACCGATGTGCGGAAGTCATACTCAAACATATCGAATACATTCACGTCTTGCCGGGTAAAGCGACGGGAAAACTGCAGTCCCGCCGCAGGGCGGGAAGCTTTGGTTTTGGTAGCCATAACTAAGAACGAATTTCTCGGGTTAAGTAAGTATCAAGGTCCATGACGAAAATATTTTTAAGTATCTGTAATTCATAGTCAGAGATATTCACATTCTGTGGATAAGGGGTAGTGAAAAACCCATGATGCAAGCCTGTATTGCTTCCCGGCATTTCTGCACAGTGGATATTGATTTTTAGGTCAAAAAAGTTTTGGAAAATTACCGGCAGGACACTAAAAAAAAGGCTGTTACGGGAATGTTAACTGAAATGCAATTCCCGTAAG
>JANNUI010000304.1:0-10325 GCA_031395125.1 Chitinophagaceae bacterium
AACTGAATATCCCTATTTTTGCTAACCCTGCACAAAAGGGGAAAACAGGCGCTGTCGCAGTTTGGTATTACAAACTCTCAGGGTCTTGTCACTCCGATGCTTCGTTCCTCAGCACAGGCTGTGGAGGAGTCTTAAAGACTATTGCTGCAATGAAAGCATAAGTGTTTGAGATGCCTTCCCTCCTTCGTCGGGACAGGCTCAAGCCTCGGCATGACAAACACTCCGAAAGGGCGGGTATGCAAACCCAAACCGGGCATTGCCAAAAAAATCTACACTTTATGAGTTTTAAAAGAACCAATAATATTACCGGCTGGCTGGTTTTCTTTATTGCCTTTGCCACTTATTTTTTAACCCGTGAAGCAAGGGGCAGTTTGTGGGATACGGGGGAATTCATTGCATGCGCCAAAAACGTAGGCCTGCCCCACCCTCCCGGCGCACCCATGTTTGTGCTGCTGGGCCGTTTCTTCATCATCCTCTTTGGCGATAACAATGCTGCCAGCGCTGTGAACTTCATGAGTGCCCTGGCCAGTGCTGCCACTATCTTATTTCTTTTCTGGAGCATCACCCATTTTGCCCGTAAGATGTTTGTGGGTGTGGGAGAAAAGTTAAGCTCCAACCAGCTGTTCACCACCATGGCTGCCGGTGTGGTGGGCGGTCTGGCGTATGCTTTCAGCGATTCATTCTGGTTCAGCGCCGTAGAGGGCGAGGTATATGCCTTATCCTCTTTCTTTACTGCTTTGGTTTTCTGGGCTATGCTGAAGTGGGAACATGCCGACGAGCATGCAGGCAATGACCCGCATGCAAGGGCCCGCAGCGACCGCTGGATCATCTTTCTTTTCTTTATGATGGGATTATCAATTGGTGTGCACCTGCTGAACTTATTGAGCATCCCTGCAATTGTAATGATCTATTACTACCGCCGCTATCAGCCTACAACCAAAGGCACCATCTGGGCATTTGTCATCGGCTGTTTGATAACCGGTCTTGTTCAGTTAGCGGTTATCCAATACTCCATGAAAGCAGCCGGCCAGTTTGATGTGCTCTTTGTGAATTCACTCGGCATGCCTTTCTTCTCGGGGTTTGCTTTTTACTTTATTGCCATCGCAGTATTGATCATTTGGGCATTGCGTTTCAATGAAAAAAATATATCGCAGATAAAACTCATCACCTGGTTTGTATTGTTCCTTTCCTTGTCTGCACTTCCGTTCATTTTTAAACCCGGAAGCGGCCTGCGGTTCCTGCCGTTCATCCTGCTTGCCGG
This sequence comes from Chitinophagaceae bacterium, assembly GCA_031395125.1. GTDB lineage: Bacteria > Bacteroidota > Bacteroidia > Chitinophagales > Chitinophagaceae > JJ008. The sequence goes on from JANNUI010000304.1 coordinate 1,262, forward strand.
CGGTGCTGCCGCTATTGGCTATTTCTTTAAACCTGCTGCATTAAAGATCCTGAAGCTTTCACTATGGTGCTATGCCTTTATGATGATCGGCTACTTTATGTATTTCACAGCGCTGATACGTTCCAATGCCAATCCGACGATCGACATGAACAATGTGGACAATCCTATTAACCTGGTGTATTATCTCAGCCGTGAACAATATGGTGAGGCGCCACTGTTGTATGGCCCGCATTTCGCCGCCGAGTACAAGGAAGATCCCGACAGCGATAATGGCATTTCGATGAAAAGAGGCGAAATGAGATATGTGAAAGGCGATAAAAAATATATCCCTATCGGAAGAAACGACAAACCCAGGTACAGGAGCGAGGACATGCAACTGTTCCCCCGGATATGGGACAGCAGTGATGACCAGTATCATGCATCAACCTATGCCGACTGGCTGGGTCTGAAAGATGAAACAACGGGTAAATACATAGCCCCCTCCTATGCCGACAACCTTCACTGGTTCTTTGAATACCAGAACGGTTTGATGTACTGGCGGTATTTTATGTGGAATTTTGCCGGCAAACAGAATGACATACAGGGCATGGGTAACCGGCGTGACGGTAACTGGATCAGTGGTATCTCCTTTATTGATAACGCACGGCTGGGCGACCAGTCCAAACTGCCTGACAGTATTAAAAAGAATAAAGCCAACAACAAACTGTTTCTGTTGCCCTTCATTTTGGGTGTAGTAGGGTGTGTTTACCAGTTCTTCAAAAACAGGAAAGACTGGATCGTCAACTTCCTGCTGTTCTTCATGACAGGTATGGCTGTCGTTTTCTACCTGAACCAGCCGGGGCCGCAACCCCGTGAACGGGACTATGCCTATGTAGGCTCCTTCTTTGCCTTTGCTGTGTGGATAGGTCTTGCTGTCGTCAGTTTCGTGAAGTTAGCCAGGGAAAAAGTCAAATCCATTACTTTCCAGAACACACTGATCGGCGGAAGCATACTTACTTTCTTTATCACCCTGATGAGCAGTTCGCCCGGTGAATTTGGCGATATGCTTCTTGTTTCCATTTATGCCACCGTATTGTATGCTGCCATCCTGGCCGCCATCACCTGGCTGCTTGGCTCTTTATCATCAGGCGGAAAGAATGAAAGAACAATGAGCATTGGAGCGGGCATTATTTGCCTGCTGGTACCGCTGATGATGGTGCAGCAGGTGTGGGACGACCATGACCGCAGCCGCAAGACCACGGCGCCTGATATGGCCAAAGACTATTTGGAAAGTTGTGCCCCAAATGCCATCATTTTCACTTTTGGTGATAACGATACTTATCCTTTGTGGTATGCACAGGAAGTGGAAGGTATAAGACCCGATATCCGTGTTATCAACAACAGCCTGCTGGGTATTGACTGGTACATCAACCAGCTCCGCTACAAGGTAAACAATGCAGACTCACTCGATGTGATCTGGACACCTGAACAGATAGAAGGCCATAACAGGGAATACATGAGATACGGACCGCAGGGCGACCCGAATGAATACTACGACCTGTATGATGTGATGAAGAATGTACTCGGCAAACCGGCCATTGACGAAGAAACCGGCCGTGATGTGGGATACGGGACCTACCCGGTTGCCAAATTCCGTGTGCCGGTGGATACCAGTCTTGTGCGAAAAAACGGAACGGTGAATGCAGACGACATAGTGCTTTCTGAGATGAGATTTGAATTGCCCAAAGACAAAGCAACACCCCGGAGCGGGGTAATGGTCAGAAGTGACTTTATGATACTGAACATCATTGCCTCCAACCAATGGAAGAGGCCGATCTATTTTACTTCGCCGTTTGGAGAACTTGGCTTTCCGCAATTCCTGCGCAAAGACGGGTTGGCTTACCGGCTGGTACCGGTGCTTTCGAAGGGCACACAGGAAAACTGGCTGGCACACCAGACGCTGCGCCAGGTGGGACTGGGCGGTACACAGATCCGTGATAATAATAACCAGGTCATCTTTAATAACCTGATGACCAAGTATGGATTCGGCGGGGCCGATAAGAAAGGGATCTATTTTGATGAAGAGAACCGCCGCCACCTGCTGAACCTGCGGGCACTCTATGGCGAAGCAGCCGGCAACCTGGCCGATGCTGGTAAAAAAGAAGAAGCGAAAAAGCTGATCGATAAAGTAGAGGCAGGCATTCTGCCTGAAAACCTGCCTTATGCCATGGTGAGCCGGTTCGGTTCACATAACCAGACAGCTGTGACATATCTCGAGGCCTGCTACAAAGCAGGTAAAACAGATATTGCTGAAAAAGTGAGACTGGACCTGCGCAAAGACCTGGAACAACAGCGGGCTTATCTTATTTATATGAACGGCGGCTCCCAGCCGGTAATGACAAGGGACGGTGTAATAGCCGACCACAAATTGTTTGAAGGGCTGGGCACCGAATACCAGATCAACGAAGCGCTGCTGGTAGTACTGGATGAAGTGGAAAAAAGATATGCACCGCAAACGCAGGTCAAGCCTGGCACAGAAGGCCCAACCACTATTACCAATCCGGCTGACAGCATCAAAGCCCCCGACTCAGTTAAACAGAAATAAAGAACTATAAACCCAGGGAAAGCCTTCCGCCATGCGGAGGGCTTTCTTTTTGAACATACTGCAGCTTAAGTTGTTAATAGGTGAATCAGTTTTAAATTCCGAATACCCTGAGTCTTGTCTTACCGGGACGAAAAATTTAAAACTCTAATTTTAACACTGGGAATGATAGTCGAGCCATCTCAAACAAAGAAAATCCATAAGATACTTCGCCTGAAAGTCCCTTAAATTAATAACACACCAAAGCAGGGCTCAGTATGACAAGAGTCTGACATTTTGATCATTCATCAATAGTATAGGGTGAAAACACTGCTGAAGCTATTCACAAAAATTACCGGCAAACTATTTGTCGTAAATTGTCAGAGAAAATAAGTCGGAAGTCAGAGGCCGGATATCAGAAAGCAGAGCGCCTCTTACAATTGTAAACTTCCGTTCTGACTTCCGACTTCAGACCTCTGACCTCATAAATATGCGTGGATTCCATTTTAAAAAATTTGACCCCAACAGCGATGGCAAAAGCCGTTTTGAACAGATGCTTGATCTTTTCATGCAGCTGCTCACTTATACCAGCGGCGATGTGGCCGAAGCGCTGCAATGGATGAATGAACTGGACAAGCAATACCAGCTGACCGATGATGATTATGGAATGGGGGATTTCATCGATGAACTCCGGGAAAAGGGATACATCACGGGTGACAATGAGCAGGGACAGATAAAGATCACCCCGAAAACCGAGCAGGGGATCAGGAAACGCAGCCTCGAAGAGATCTTTGGCAAGCTGAAAAAAACAAAACAGGGTGACCACAACAGTTTCAAACCGGGGCAGGGAGATGAGCAAAACCCGGAAACAAGACAGTTCCAGTTTGGCGATATGCTGGAGCAGATCGATTTCACGGAAAGCATCCGTAATGCGCAGATCAATCATGGTATTGAAAGCTTCCAGATGAGGGAAGATGACCTGAGCATCCGCGAAACCGATTTCAAGGCGCAAACCTCTACGGTGCTGATGATAGACATCTCCCACTCCATGATCCTCTACGGTGAGGACAGGATCACCCCTGCCAAAAAAGTGGCCATGGCCCTGAGTGAACTGATCACCACAAAATATCCAAAGGATACACTGGATATCGTGGTATTTGGCAATGATGCCTGGCCGATAGAGGTGAAAGATCTGCCCTATTTACAGGTTGGTCCTTACCATACCAATACCGTAGCCGGGTTGGAACTGGCCATGGATATTCTGAGGAGAAGAAAGAATCCCAACAAGCAGATCTTCATGATCACGGATGGTAAACCTACCTGCCTGAAAATTGGAAAGAGGTATTACAAGAACAGCTTTGGCCTTGACCGCAAAGTGGTGAACCGCTGTTTAAATCTTGCAGCGCAGTGCAAGAAGCTGAAAATTCCCATTACTACTTTTATGATCGCCACCGACCCTTACCTGCAGCGTTTTGTGCAGGAGTTTACTGAGATGAACCATGGCAAGGCTTTTTTTGCCTCATTGGATAAGTTAGGGGCATTTATATTTAAGGATTTTGAAAGTGGAAAGAGGAAGACAGTGTATTAAGCCCCCTGAGGGATGCTCGCAACCTTCGCTTTTTAACTCGGTTGCCCTAAAGGGGAGACTTAGGTCAAAGAGTTTATTTATTTTTGTAATATTCTCTAAAGTAAAAAGGGCTCCGGCCCCGAAGGGGCAAAATATTTATAACACCGGGTGATAACCCGGTGACGGATGATGATAATGGCACTGAACCCCGGAGGGGTTCAATATTGGTGAGTAAAGAACAGAACGTACAAGGGTGTGACACAACGAAGATGCTCAGGGAACCGGACGCTGGTTTCAAAAGATTGCTTCGGCTTCGCCTCGCAAGATGATAAAAAAAATATTTACAGTATGAAAGAAACTTCGAAAGCCCCCTTTAGGGGGTTGGGGGGCATAAAAACCCTTGGCGAATTAAAAGCTAGCGGTTATCAACCTAAAAGCATCAAAGAAGAGATACGCCAAAACCTTATCGTCAAACTCCAAAAAAAGGAGACCACATTCCCCGGCATCGTAGGCTATGAAGAAACTGTGATACCTGATGTGGAAAGGGCCTTGCTGAGCAAGCACAATATTTTATTCCTCGGTCTCCGGGGCCAGGCCAAGACAAGAATGGCAAGACAGATGGTGGAGTTGCTGGATGAATACATACCGGCTATCCGTGGCAGCGAGATCAATGATGAACCGCTGAAACCGGTGTCAAAATTTGCGCAGGAAGAGATCGCCACCCATGGCGATGAAACACCCATCCATTGGATTCACAGGAGTGAGCGATATGGCGAAAAACTGGCCACACCCGATGTAAGTGTGGCTGACCTGATCGGTGATATTGACCCGATCAAAGCCGCTAACCTGAAACTGAGCTTTGCCGATGAAAGGGTGATACATTACGGGATCATTCCCCGGTGCAACCGGGGTATATTTGTCATCAACGAACTACCTGATTTACAGGCAAGGATACAGGTTGCCTTATTCAATATTTTAGAAGAGGGTGATGTGCAGATCCGGGGCTTCAAACTGCGGTTGCCGCTGGATATTTTATTTGTATTCACAGCCAACCCGGAAGATTATACCAACCGCGGTTCTATCGTCACCCCGCTGAAAGACCGTATCGAAAGCCAGATACTGACCCATTACCCCAAAAGCCTGGAAAATGCCCTGGAGATAACCGAACAGGAAGCAGAAGTAAGTGATGAACAAAAGGCCAAAGTGAGGATAAGTGACCTGGTAAAAAGATTGATCGAGCAGGTGGCCATTGAAGCCAGAAGCAGCGAACTCGTAGACAAGAAAAGCGGTGTGAGCGCAAGGCTCAGTATTTCTGCTTTTGAAAATGCAATCAGTGCTGCCGAGCGGAGGGCCATTATCAACAATGAAAAATTCGCAGAATCCGGTGGACAAACACAGGTATGGATCAGCGACCTGGCCGGTATCATTCCTTCCATCACCGGCAAAGTGGAGCTTGTATATGAAGGCGAACAGGAAGGCCCCTTCCAGGTGGCCATGAATTTGGTGGATAAAGCCATCCGGTCGCAGTTTGTTCAATACTTTCCCAATCCTGACCAGTTGAAGAAAAGACGTAATACAGGAAAGACTTCCCAGGAAGAACAAAAAGATGATAATCCCTACCGCCCCATCACAGCCTGGTTTGATAAAGGCAATATCCTGAATATCTCATTTGATACCACCGACAAAGACAAGATGCTGCTGCTGTACAAGGTGGATGGGCTTCATGCCATTGTGAAAAAGTATTTCCCCAAGGCCAATAATGAACAGGCTGCCCTGCTGATGGAATTTGTACTGCACGGACTGGCTTCTTATTCACTCATCAGCAAGAAAATGTTTGAAAGCAAAGTGGAATTCAAGGACCTGGTGGGAAGCATGATGAACTTTAATGAAAAGGATTTTGAGTTTGATGAGGAGGCCTGAGTAGTTAATTGGTTTTGCTTCGTCCCCCGCAATAGTTGATTGGAAATTGGGTCAAACAATATTTACTTCTCTTTCCAGTAATACGCCAAACTTTTCCTTCACACTTTGCAGGATCTCTTCGCTTAGATCATAAATTTCATTACCACGGGCATCACCGTAATTTACCAGTACCAGCGCCTGTTTTGCATGACAACCGGCATCGCCACGGCGAAAACCTTTCCAGCTCACGGAGTCTCTGATGGAGTCCTTTGTGACCTTCGGACCGCATTGTTCAATCAGCCAGCCTGCTGCCAGTTTTACTGTACCATCAGCATTTGGATGCCCAACAATATTTTGGAATTTTGACTTTAGATTTTTGAATTCTTCTGAACTCACAGAAGGGTTCTTAAAAAAGCTCCCTGCATTACCGATCTCTTTCGGGTCGGGCAATTTGGACAAACGGATATTGATAACTGCATCGGAAATGGCTTTAATGGAAAGTTCTTTCAGCCCCATCCGTTCCAGTTCTTCATTGATAGCACCATAGCTGGTATTGAAACGGGGTTTCTTCCGCAACTGGTAAGTCACATTCAGGATCACAAACTGGTCTTTATACTTTCCTTTGAATACACTTTCCCTGTAACCAAAGGCACAGTCTGCTTTTGTGAACGTAACCATTTTTTGTTCTTTGATATGCCATGCCTCCAGGTCCCAGAACACATCCTCCATCTCCACGCCATAAGCGCCTATGTTCTGCATCGGTGATGCCCCCACATTACCGGGTATCAGTGACAGGTTCTCAATCCCGGCCCAGTTGCGATGAATACAATGCAGCACAAACTGGTGCCAGTTCTCCCCTGCCCCTGCCCTTACATACACATACTCGCTGTCTTCATGCAGTTCGGTGATACCTTTAATATCATTTTTTAGCACCAGGCCATCATAGTCTTTTGTGAAGAGGATATTGCTGCCGCCTCCGAGGATGAGGTTGGATGTTGGATGTTTAATGTTGGATGTTAACAGCTCTTCCAATTCATCAATATCATTAAAACCTGCGAAGTACCGGGCCTTTGCATCAATGCCGAAACTGTTATAGGAACGAAGTGAAATATTTTCCTGAATTTGCATACTGCAAACATCGGGATTCTTTATGACAGCAACACTGATCGGCGCCACGGGTCTTATCGGCAGTTATATACTGGAAGTACTCCTGGATGATAACTATTTCGACACCGTAAGAATATTGATCCGGCGGCCTGTTGACAGCACACACCCGAAATTAGAGAAGAAACTTGTTGACTTTGCTGATGCAGAAAGTTTCCGCCTGTCGCTGGAAGACAGCGATGTGGTTTTTTGTGCCGTTGGCACTACACAGCAAAAAGTAAAAGGCGATAAAGTTGCTTACCGCAAAGTGGATTTTGATATAACGGTGAATGCCGCCAGGTTTTGTAAACTAAACGGCTGCGGGAAATTTGTTCTGGTCTCCTCAGTGGGTGCTAACAGCAGAAGCAATAATTTCTACCTGAAACTAAAAGGTGAAGTGGAAGATGCTGTAAAAGCAAGCGGCTTGCCATCGGTGCATATCATGCGGCCATCCATATTATTGGGCCATAGAAAAGAATCCCGGGCAGGAGAAAAGATCGCCAAAGTACTGATGAAAACTTTTTCCTTCCTGCTTCCATCGAAGTTTAAACCGGTGCATGGAAGAGATGTGGCAAAGGCAATGGTAGCTGCATCGAAGAAAACTACTGAAGGCTTCTTTCTGCGGGAATACAGGGAGATAAAACAATGACCTGCTGGTATTTTATAGTATATTCAACAACAGCCGGGAACCGGTAACGCTAAAAACATCCAAAATAACTATTATGAGAAGTCTCCTATTTCTGCTATGTAATATTCTGCTCACTCGATTATCTTTCGGGCAAAATGCCGGTGATCTCTATAAAGCAGGGGACTCACTTTATAAAGCAAAAGAATATAGAAACTCAGCCATAGCTTATGCGGATGGTATACGAAAAGAAGTTCAAACGGCTGCTATTAGCAGGTACCTGTCCGGCGCTGCGTCATGGTCCCTGGCCCGTGAAGCAGACAGCGCTTTTCATTACCTGAACATAATTTCTGTATCTGATAAAGTAAATAAAGTGAATGCAAGGAATGTCGGATATGGTGAAGACTTTATTTCTTTGATCATTGATAAACGCTGGCAGCCAGTAATTGATAAAATAAAAAACCAGGCTGAGATCAACGGCTATCCGCAGGAAGAATTTATTTATGGCAGAAAGGATGGTGTAGGACTTACATTGGTATGGATAAAACCTAAAGTAAAGTCAAACGGCAAAGCAATTATTTCTGTACAGAGTGGCGGCTGGGTTTCCGGTTATAATGGAATTGAAATAAATACTTTGACCCTGGAAGTATACCTTAAAAAGGGGTTCACTGTGTTTGCAGTGATGCACGGCTCCTCACCTCGGTATGCCATTCCCGATGCCGTGAATGATATCAAAAGAGCAGTCAGGTATATCCGCTACAATGCCGGCAAATTCGGTATTGACCCGGATCGGATTGGTATTACAGGTAGCTCAGCTGGCGGGCATTTATCATTAATGGTTGCTACGGCGGATGATAAAATGAACCTCACTGCCACGGATCCGGTCGAAAGGGTATCCGCAAGGGTGCAGGCTGCCGCAGTTTTATTTCCTCCTGCAGATCTACTGAACTGGGGTGGCCCCGGTTTTAATATGGCGAATGCAAAAGACCTGCTGAAAGCAAGGGGATCCTGGGGTGCTTTAAACTTTACTGTCTGGAATGAAAAACTCAGGTTATATGAAGAAGTGACAGATACTGTTGAAAGAAACAAGATCGGCAGGGAAGCTTCACCCATCAATTTTGTATCGCCGGACGACCCGCCGGTGTTCATCATTCATGGCGATGCAGATCCGACAGTTCCGTTACAACAATCGCAAGCCATCATTGCCCGGTTCAATGAAACAGGAGTTCCCAACAGGTTTGTTATTAAAAAAGGCGGCAAACATAATGGC
>JANNUI010000316.1:0-2532 GCA_031395125.1 Chitinophagaceae bacterium
TGTGTGGTAAAACAAGCCCCGATCCCGCCGCAAGCAGGACGGGGTTTTGTATTTCAGAAATTGCTTAGTCTGCCTGTAATACTGATGAAAAGCAACCAACGTTAATTTGATTAACAGTGGCTACCACAAATCTCCAAAGGAGTCCTTCGGACACAATTCACTTGACTTCCGTTGCTGCATCATTTACTTTTAAAATGTAATTAAAAAATGACCTTAACCCCGCCTGCCGTCGGGCAGGCATTAAACCTTAAGCCATGAAACAAACAACATCAGTAAGCAGCAAAAATCTTTTCCCGGCAGGTAAATTATTTTTTGCAGTATGTCTTTTCATTACAATGACCGCCTTCACGGCGTTTGCCGGCGAAAGCTACCCGGTGAATGAAGACGTGAAAGAAACTTTCAAAAAGGAATTTCCCGGGGCCGAAGTGCTCAGCTGGAATGACGCCGGCGACTATGTGAAAGCCGTGTTTCTTCTGAACGGCTTCCGTTCCGAAGCCTATTTCGACAGCGAAGGGGAACTGCATGTCACGCTAAGAAATCTTTTCTTCAGCCAGTTGCCGCTGGCAGTCACCAAAACGGTGGACAAGAGATACCCTAATGCAGACATTCTTGAAGTGACCGAGATCAGCCGCACCGAAGGCACCAGCTACCTTATATGGCTGGAAACAGCTACCAAAAAATACAAGCTGAGCCTCGATGCGAACGGTAATCTCTTCAACACAGAAAGAATTAAAAAGTAATATTCATTGTTTGTTACGATCAGAGTTTCCTGCCACCGGCGGGAAACTTTTTATTTGAGCAATACTGTATTTTTGCGGGCTGTCCGCCGTCATCCTGCATCAAGCGGGACGAAGACGGGCGCCGCATGGTCCCCGCCGCGGCGGGTCAGAAGGCGATCACTTTAAAATTTTAGTAATGAGCAAAGGACCTGTTTCACAGTTTATTCAGCATCACTACCGCCACTTTAATGCGGCTGCCCTGGTGGATGCAGCCAAAGGCTATGAACAACATTTACTGGAAGGCGGTAAAATGATGATCACCCTTGCCGGTGCCATGAGTACAGGTGAACTAGGCATCTCTTTGGCCGAAATGATACGCCAGGGGAAAGTGGACATTATCAGTTGTACCGGCGCCAACCTGGAAGAAGATGTGATGAACCTGGTGGCCCATTCGCATTACAAAAGGATCCCTAATTACCGTGACCTGACCCCACAGGAAGAATGGGGCCTGCTGGAAAACCATTTCAACCGGGTAACAGACACCTGCATCCCGGAAGAAGAAGCATTCAGAAGATTGCAGAAGCATTTGGTAAAGCAATGGAAGGAAGCGGAAGCAAAGGGGGAGCGATATTTCCCGCATGAATTTTTATACAAAACTGTTCTCAGCGGAGAGCTGAAACAATACTATGAAATTGATCCGAAGGACAGCTGGATCGTGGCAGCGGCAGAAAAAAATATTCCCATCGTGGTGCCGGGTTGGGAAGACAGTACTACGGGAAATATTTTTGCCAGCTATGTAGTGAAGGGGGAACTGAAAGCCAGCACTGTAAAAAGCGGGATCGAATATATGGTGTGGCTGACAGACTGGTACCGCAGCAATTCTTCGGGCAAGGGAGTGGGTTTTTTTCAGATCGGTGGCGGCATTGCCGGAGATTTTCCGATCTGTGTGGTGCCCATGATGTACCAGGACCTGGAGTGGCATGATGTACCCTTCTGGAGTTATTTCTGCCAGATCAGCGATAGTACCACTTCTTATGGCTCTTATTCCGGCGCTGTGCCGAATGAAAAGATCACCTGGGGAAAATTAGACATCAATACCCCCAAGTTTATTGTCGAAAGCGATGCGACGATTGTAGCACCACTGATCTTTGCCTGGGTGCTTGGATGGTAAAGTCCCTGTCCCCGCCTGCAGGCGGGGGACATAAACTGGATAAGCACAATCCCATAAGAAAAAACGAACCCTGCGTCAGATACGGGGTTCATTTTTTTTGGCAAAAGTTATAAGAATGAAAAACTCTGCCCGGATTGTATCCAAACAGAGTTCATCTATATAAAAGGGATGGATTAAAAAGCGGCTTGTTACTTTCAGAACCGGCGATCCCTGCGATCACGGATATCTTCCCTTCTGTCCCGCACATCTTCCCTGCGGTCCCGTACGTCTTCACGACGGTCACGGATATCTTCCAGCCTGTCCAATACTCCGCCATTGTGCATAGCATCCCGGCGGTCTTCGCGGCGGTCACGGATGTCTTCCCTTCTGTCCCGCACATCTTCCCTGCGGTCTCTTACATCTTCACGACGGTCACGGTGGTCTTCGATCCTGTCCCGCACACCATTGCGCTGGGCATCGGCTGTGTTATCAACAGAGAAAGCGATAAAAAATAATCCTGTCAGGATAAGGGCTTTTACGATTCGTTTAGTTTTCATACTTCTATTTTTAGGGCTTTTAAAATCGGGTTCAGGGAAATAGACCGGGTATTGCCGGTTTGGTTTAATTACCCTTCATTTTAAAGCCAAGGGGGGTAAAGTAGAC
>JANNUI010000317.1:0-9363 GCA_031395125.1 Chitinophagaceae bacterium
GGAATGAAAAAGTCAGGGAACGGTTTTTGTTGATCCTTTATTTCTAAATTCAACAGATATACTTAAAAATAATAAGGAATAAGAAATGAAAAAGTCTGGGAACGGTTTTTGTTGAGCCTTTATTTCTAAATTCAACAGATATACTTAAAAATAATAAGGAATAAGAAATGAAGAATAAGAAATGAAAAAGTCTGGGAACGGTACTTATTGATTCTTTATTTTTAATTTCTTATTTCTTATTTTCAGATTTATGATCTTACCATGCCTCTTTATAGCACCCACCGCCGCTATGGGCCGGGGTGTGTTCACATCTGAAAACATTGAAGCCGGAACGGTTTCAGTATGTTTGATGATCTTATTTACTGGAATTTGATCTGTCCCCTTATCTCGCCGCCGCCATAGACTTTGGAGTGAATATTCATATAGTACATTCCGTTCAGAAGGTCCACTTCTTTTACCACCACACCATCAATCTGGAATGATCCTGAAATACTGCCTGATTTGGAAAACCTGTATGGCCCGCTGGCAACGAGTTGTGCGGAGAATTGACCACCATTCGTCCCGCTGCCTGACCCGACACCGGATATTATGTGCTGTACGATGCCTGTATTAAAACCAGTTGGCGCCAGGCCATGAATATGCATGGCAGTTACAGAATCAGTAAGTCCCGACCAGGTAACGGAATAGGTAAGTGTCCGGGTGTCCTTGGTATAAAACACATTCATTTTTCCGATTGCCGAAGTAGGCACTGCGGGGTTCTCCTGTGCACCGGTCATCAGGATATCTTTTTTCTCAAAATCTGTGGTGCGGTCCTGCTCAGCATCGGGTTCACAGGAAGCCAGGAACAGGAGGGAGGCCAATGATGCAAGAGATAAAGCAGTTAGTTTTAGCAATTTCATATTTGGTCTATTTATCGTAAAAGTAAGAAGTTTTTTGGATTGGCAATATTTTTAAAATTCAGGTTAAAAGCCTGTGGGAAAGGCAAGAAGCGAGTGGGGTTTGGCGAGTGGCGAGTAGGAAAACAGCCACCTACAATTACTCCATCCCTACTAGCCACTCCCCACTCGCCTACTTCAGCATATTCTTTATCTCCTGCAGCTTCAGAAGGGCCTCTACCGGGGTGAGGCGGTTGATATCAATTCCTTCCAGCAATTTTCGTATTTCCTCAAAGGTTTCGCTGTGTGCATCAAAGATGGACAACTGCATTTTAGGAGTAGCAAGCGACTTTATCTTTTGGTCGAAACTGTCCGACTCCTGACTCCCGACTCCTGACTCCCGGCTATCTTCCAGGTGTTTCAGTATTTCATTGGCTCTTTCGATAAGGGAAGGCGGCATGCCCGCCATCCTGGCCACATGGATACCAAAACTGTGGGTGCTGCCACCACGGGCCAGTTTACGGAGGAAAATGATCTTATTGCCTGCTTCCTTATTGGTGATATGATAATTCTTTACCCTTGTAAATTTTTCTTCCAGTTCGTTCAACTCATGGTAGTGGGTGGCAAATAATGTTTTCGGCTGCTGCGGGGCATTATGCAAATGTTCGGCAATACTCCAGGCAATGGAAATGCCGTCGTAGGTGGAAGTGCCTCTTCCGATCTCATCCAGTAAGATCAGGCTCTGGTGGCTGATATTGTTAATGATGGAAGCGGTTTCATTCATCTCCACCATAAAAGTGGATTCGCCGCCGCTGAGATTATCGGAGGCGCCGACCCTTGTAAAAATCTTATCGGTGAGTGAGATCCTTGCTTCTGCTGCCGGGACAAATGAACCCATGTGCGCCATGAGGGTGATCAATGCCGTTTGCCGCAGCAACGCTGATTTACCACTCATATTCGGCCCGGTGAGGATAATGAGCTGCTGGTCGGTTTTATTTAATTCCAGGTCATTGCTGATATAGCTTTCTCCCGGCGGGAGGTTTCTTTCGATCACCGGGTGACGCCCGTCTTTTACGATCCATGTATCATCGCTGTGCAGTTGCGGTTTTTTATAGTGGTATTGGATAGCATTGCCCGCAAAGCAGCCAAGACAGTCCATGATGGCCAGCAGGTTGCCGTTGGTTTGCACCGGGGCCAGGTAATCATTCAGTTCATTCAGCAGCGATTCATACAGTTCCAGTTCTATTTTTAAGATCTTTTCTTCGGCGCCGGTAATTTTTTCTTCGTATTCTTTTAATTCAGGAGTGATGTAGCGTTCCGCATTGGCCAGTGTTTGTTTCCGCATCCATTCGGGCGGTACTTTGTTTTTCTGGGAATTGGTTACCTCCAGGTAATAACCGAACACATTATTAAAACCGATCTTCAGTGAACCGATACCGGTGCGTTCAGCTTCTTTTAATTGCAATTGTGCCAGGTATTCTTTTCCGCTGAAAGCGATCTTCCGCAGTTCATCCAGTTCAGGACTAACGCCACTGTTCATCATACCACCTTTGACGGCAAGGGCAGGCGGGTTCTCCACGATCTCTTTAAAGATCTTGCTGGCGATATAGGGGCAGGGGTTCAGCGCATCGCCGAGGCGTTTCAAATATTCATTGGAGCAGGATAAGCAAAGTTGTTTTACGGTCTCCACCTGTTTCAGTCCCCTTGCCAGCTGTAATACTTCCCTCGGGTTAATCTTCTTCATCGGAATCCTGGAAACCAGCCGTTCAATATCGCCGCATTGCCGTATGTGCTGGGCGATTTTATTTCTCAGGTCCGTTTCTTTCACCAGGTATTCAACAGTGTCGAGCCGTTCATTTATTTTCAGGATGTCTTTTAATGGAAATATGATCCAGCGTTTCAGTAACCTGGCGCCCATGGGTGAAACGGTGTTATCCAGCACACTCAGTAACGTGTGGTTGCCTTCTGAATTCCCATAGATCAATTCCAGGTTGCGGATGGTGAACCGGTCCATCCATAAAAAATCATCCCGGTTGATGCGCTGCAGCGAAGTGATATGCTGCAGGTTGGGGTGTTCGGTATCTTTCAGGTAATGAAGGATGGCCCCGGCAGCGGTCATCCCGTTCTTTAATTCATCTATCCCAAAACCTTTCAGCGAATGGGTTTGAAAATGTTTCAGCAATAGATCTTCTGCATACACAGGGTCGAATATCCATTCATCAAGGGTGTAGCTGTAGATCCTGCTGTTGAAATATTCTTTGAATTTCTTTTGCTGATGCCGCTGAAACAATACTTCGGCAGGTTTAAAACTCTGCAATAATTTATCAGCATATTCCCGGTCGCCTTCGGCCAGCAGGAATTCCCCTGTGGAAATATCCAGGAAGGCCAGTCCATATTGTTCGTTATCGGCAAAATGTATGGCAGCGAGAAAATTATTGCTGTGGTGCTCCAGCAGTTTATCGTTCACCGTGGTGCCGGGTGTCACCATATCCGTCACCCCTCTCTTTACAATGCCTTTGGCGAGTTTGGGGTCTTCCAGCTGGTCGCAGATGGCCACGCGGTGACCGGCTTTCACTAATTTATGCAGGTAGGTATCCAATGCATGGTGGGGAAAGCCTGCGAGTTCGGAAGAAGCGGCAGCGCCATTATTTCTTTTAGTAAGTGTAATGCCCAGGATCTGTGAAGCCAGCACCGCATCCTGCCCGAATGTCTCATAGAAATCGCCGACACGGAACAGCAGTATCGCATCCGGGTATTTTTGTTTGATGGCCCGGTGCTGCTGCATCATCGGTGTATCGGATGTCGCTGCTTTGCTCATGGGGGACAAAAATAATATAAAGCTGCGAGCTATGAGCTTTGAGCTATTAGCTATTAGCTATTTTTGCTCTATGCGAAAACTTTCGATGGTTGAGCTGGGTCGAAAATCCGTGGAGGAGTTCCGGCAGTCTGATAAAATACCCATCATCGTAGTATTGGAAAATATCCGCAGCGCCTATAATGTGGGCAGTGTGTTCCGTACCTCGGATGCATTTTTAATAGAAGCGATCTATATCATCGGCTATTCGGCCAAACCTCCCCATAAAGAAATAAAAAAGACTGCCCTGGGGGCCGAAGAAACTGTGAGCTGGAAATATTTTAAAACATCGGCCGAAGCGCTTGAAGAGCTGAGGGCAAAAGGATTTAATATCTATGCTGCCGAGCAGGCCGAAAGCAGTTATAAACTGAATGCCATCGGTTTTGATCCGGATGAAAAGATCGCTGTTGTTTTTGGCAACGAAGTAACAGGGGTGGAGCAGTCCACCATTGTCTTATGTGACGGATGTCTGGAGATACCGCAGCTGGGGATGAAACATTCGCTGAATATTGCAACGGCGGTGGGGGTTGTTTTGTGGGAATTAGTGAGGGAAAAAATACCGCAGAAGCAGGGAAAAACACAGTAGAGGGATATTGAATAAGTTTTATATTTCAGAGCTGGTCACAATTTGTGTCCAGCTCTGAAGTTGGCTTATGGCTAAAAAAGAACTCATACCTCCGGAAAAAATTGACAGGTCTATATTATTTCTTAGAGGAAAACGGGTCATGCTGGATGCAGATCTGGCAATGGTTTTTGGGACAACAACTAAACGACTCAATGAAAGGGTGAAACGCAATTTTGACCGTTTTCCGGCCGATTTTTTATTCCAGCTGAGGAATGAAGAAAAGGAGCAGGTGGTCGCAAATTGCGACCACCTCAAACAATTGAAATTCTCCTCTACGAATCCGGTCGCATTTACAGAACATGGGACCATCATGGTAGCCATGCTGTTAAATACTTCTGTAGCGGTAGAAGCCAGTGTGGCGATAGTAAGGGCATTTGTAAAACTCAGGGAGATCCTGTCACAGAATAAAGATCTTGCAAGAAAGTTGGATGAAATGGAGGCTAAATATGATCACCAGTTCAAAGTTGTGTTTGAAACTATCCGTAAATTGATGCAATTACCGGTTAAAGAAACAAAACGCCAAAGAATTGGTTACAGAATAGCCGGCGCAACAGAGTAAAATGAAACAGGTAAAAAAAATATCTCTCTCTTATAAAGTTCTCCCATACCATCTTCGCCATGCCTTTTGCGTTGATTGGATGCCCCCATCCCCGCCAGCTGGCGGGGAGTTTGAAAACTTGTAAATTGAGCATTGAACATTGATTATTGAGTATTCTATGAGCAAGGTCAAAAGCTATCTCTCCCTTATAAAATTCTCCCACAGCATCTTCGCAATGCCCTTTGCGATGATTGGATGCCCCTGTCCCCTAAAGGGGAACTTAGGCCGTAGATTCATTTAATTAAAAGACATGTCGAAAGTAAAAAGTTATCTCTCCCTCATCAAATTCTCGCATACCATTTTTGCGATGCCGTTTGCTTTGGTCGGGTGCCCCCATCCCCTAAAGGGGAGTTGTGAAACATGTAATTTGAGCATTGAAAATTGAACATTGAGCATTCATGAATAAGGTCAAAAATTATTTAAGTTTAATAAAATTCTCTCACAGCATCTTTGCTATGCCTTTTGCGTTGATTGGGTGCCCCCATCCCCTAAAGGGGAGTTCGAAAACTTGTAAATTGAGCATTGAACATTGATTATTGAGTATTCTATGAGCAAGGTCAAAAGCTATCTCTCCCTTATAAAATTCTCCCACAGCATCTTCGCAATGCCCTTTGCGATGATTGGTTTTTTTCTTGGAATGAAAACTGGTTTATTTGAAGCAAATATTAAAGATTCACACCCTGGCATTGATGCTGAAACACGTGATATCTTATACATAAAATATTTTTCGATCAAATTGGGACTGGTAATTCTCTGTATGATCTTTGCCCGCAGCGCCGCAATGGCTTTCAACCGTTATCTCGACAGAAAATATGATGCAAAAAACCCGAGGACAACGGTAAGAGAGATACCGGCTGGTGTGATCAAAGCAATCAAAGTGCTGTGGTTCACCATTGTCAATTGCCTGTTGTTTATTGCCTGTTGTTTCTTCATCAACAAACTTTGTTTCTATTTATCTCCCGTTGCATTGGCCGTGGTACTGGGCTATAGTTATACCAAGCGCTTCACCCCGCTATGTCATTTGATACTCGGCTTGGGATTATCATTGGCGCCGATCGGTGCTTATCTCGCCGTAACCGGCCATTTCGCCTTACTGCCCATCCTGTTTTCCATTGCCGTTTTGTTCTGGGTCAGCGGTTTTGATATTATCTATGCCCTGCAGGATGAGGAATTTGATAAAGAGAACCAGCTCTATTCCATTCCCGCCTGGTTGGGTAAAACCAAAGCTTTGCGGGTGTCTGAATTACTGCATTTGATCTGCGCTGCTGCTATTGTGTATGCAGGGTTTTATGGCCATTTCGGCTGGTTGTACTGGGCAGGCACTGCCGTATTTATTGGTATGTTGCTTTACCAGCATTCCGTTGTTAAGCCAAACGATTTAAAAAAGGTAAACCTGGCATTTATGACAGCCAATGGGATCGCCTCGGTCGTTTTCGCCATCTTTGTCATAGCTGATCTATTTATTAATTGATGTTAAACACCCCTTTAGGGGATGGGGGCATTATGGCTCGAATACTCTGCATAGACTACGGACTCAAACGAACCGGTATCGCCGTTACTGACCCGCTGCAGATCATCGCCACCGGGCTTACCACTATTCATCCCAAAGAATTAGTTCCTTTCCTGAGGGATTATTTTTCAAAAGAACCGGTTGAACTCATTTTGATCGGCTGGCCAACCAACTGGGATGATTCACCCACCCATGCTACTGCCCAGGTGGAGAAATGTATCAATAACCTTCAAAAGAATTTTCCTTCCATCCCCATCAAAAAAGTGGATGAACGCTACACTTCCAAAATGGCGAAGGATGCCATGCTGGAAATGGGATTGAAGAAAATGCAGCGCCGCAATAAGGCATTGGTGGATGAAATAGCGGCCACCATCATGCTGCAGGAGTATTTGCGGGGGATTGGTTAATTGGGTAATGCCCGGTTTTCAATATTTCTCGCAGCGTTCGCTGCGAAGAAGCGGCGCAACACTGCGTTCTTTGCCCCTTTGCGGGCGCTGCGTGAAACCAAAACCGGACACTACCGTTAATTGGTTTATTAAGCCTTACGGAGTTAATTTTGCAGCAACCCAATCCCTAATTAACTAATTAACGAATAAACAAATGATTCTCCCCATCGTGGCATACGGTCACCCGGTACTCCGAAAGCTGGCAAAAAGTATAAAGGCAGATTACCCTGGTCTCAGCAAACTTATTGAAGACATGTGGGAAACCATGTATGCCAGCAACGGGGTGGGCCTGGCAGCTCCCCAGGTCAATAAAGATATCCGGCTTTTTGTGGTGGATACGGAACAGATGTACCGGGGAATGAATGAAGAGGAAAAAGCGGAATACCCCGGAGATGAAGGCTTTAAAGGCGTGTTTATCAATTCACATGTACAAACACTGGACGGTGATGAATGGGAGTACAACGAAGGCTGCCTCAGCATCCCCAAGATCCGGGAAGATATTTACCGGCAGGAAACGGTAACCCTGCGCTACTGTGATGAAAAGTTTATGGAGCATTCCCGGACCTTCAGCAGTCTAACGGCAAGGGTCATCCTGCATGAATATGACCATATCGAAGGGAAACTCTTTATTGACCATATTTCTCCTCTGAAACGGAAGCTGATGAAGGGGAAACTGAATGATATTTCCAAAGGCAAGGTAAATGTTGACTATAAAATGCTTTTCCCGGGCTGATCCGCAACTCCGAATTTCATAACGGATGGGGGAACCCTAATATATAATATTGAATGACAGCAATACCATTTTCAGGTATTTTTATGGATAGAAGAGGAATTCACCTTAATTTAATTTGGAGATACAGATAATCTTTCTAATT
The DNA here is from genome assembly GCA_031395125.1 of Chitinophagaceae bacterium. Taxonomy (GTDB): domain Bacteria; phylum Bacteroidota; class Bacteroidia; order Chitinophagales; family Chitinophagaceae; genus JJ008. Next base: position 7,784 of record JANNUI010000317.1, read on the forward strand.
TAGCCATCCATTCCTTTGAATACTCCACGGTTAACTCTCTTACATTAGTCGCACCCATTATCCTGTCAACAGCCCCTATTTAGCTGTTCCCTGTGCATTTATTAACCATGTCTGCCCAAAAAGCAGCTACTAAACCTAAAGCTTATGAGAAGAAGCCTTACGCTGTCTTTATTAGCAGTATTCCTGGCGGTCTCTATCAGTAAAGCGCAGGTTCCCTCCCTTTCCCCTTATAATGGCGTAGTGCCGGCGATCTTGAATGCAGCCGGTGGATCGTATGACAATGCCCTGTCGTATTACCGCTATGAGTGGAGTTTCGGAGAGCTGCTGCTGATCCAGGCCTTTGCGCCACCGGACAGTTCGATACTGCTGACCCAGGGAGTACTGCAACCCTGCACCGATAAGATCGGTTTGTCCCCTTACACGGTATTTTTTGAAGCGGGGGACTACAAGCTTTTTCCCAACCCCACACCGGGTCCTTTTGAAGTGGATTTTTTCGTAAGGACACCGGGACAGATGAGCCTTCAGCTGATCAATGTGCTGGGCCAGATACTGGAGAAGCGGAGCTTCCATTATGACGGTTGCTGCCGCATCGAGCTGTTTGACCTGACGGGCTACCCGGCGGGAGTGTACTTTGTAGTGGCCGACCTGAAGCCGGATACCAACCGTGCCGACGGGCTGGAAGTGATCCGCCACAGCGGTCTGAAAGTGGTGAAGCTGGACCAGAAGTAGTGAATGGTGAATGGTCAATAGGCAATGGGCAATTGACAATATTAAACATGCACATTAAGTAATAAAAATGAACACTTCATCTTAAAACATACTTATCTGCCGGAGAGGAGCCCCTCTCCGTGCGGAGAGGGGTTGGGGTGAGGCCTTACACAAACAATTAAACCAGAACAGATGAAAAAGATTTTATCCTTTTTGATAATCATGCTGGCAGCTGTGATCAGCTATGGCCAGACAGCAGCCCCGGGTATCTTCAACTACCAGGGAGTGGCCCGCAACTCTGTGGGCAATGCGCTGGTGAACAAAACCATCAACCTGCGGCTGACCATCCATGACGGAGCGGCAGCGGGCCCGGTAGTGTACCAGGAGTCAAGACTGGCTACGACCAATCCGTTTGGGTTGTTCAATGTACAGGTGGGTAGCCCCGGCTTCCTTACGCAGGTGGGATCGGTAGCGGGCGTGGTCTGGGGCGTGAACACAAAGTTCATCCAGGTGGAGATAGACCCCAACGGGGGAACGAGTTTTATCAATGTGGGCACAGCGCAAATAGCGAGTGTGCCGTATGCACTGTACAGCAGCCTGGCCAATGACCTGGTGCTGCCTTTTAATAAGACACAGGCCGATGCCGGTACTTTGTTCCGGATAGTGAACAGTGGTACAGGCAGCGGCAGCACAGCGCTGGAAGGCCAGACCAACTCTACAGCGGGTAATGCGTATGCCATTATCGGTCGTGTGAACAATGCATCACCGGGTGGATTTTCCACCGGTGTGCGGGGTATCAACCTTGGCACGGGCGTATTGGGTATTGGTGTATGGGGCAGCCAGGACGGCAGTGGCTGGGGTGTGTATGGTAC
>JANNUI010000326.1:0-3737 GCA_031395125.1 Chitinophagaceae bacterium
CAAACGGACTTATATCCATTGTAATGGGCAGTCCATTGATGATCTCATTAACCAGCATACCCGTACCAGCTCCCAAACTCAGTCCCAGCATAGAATGACCGGTAGCCACTGTTACATTGCTATACTTTTTTATCCTCCCGATATAGGGCAGTCCGTCTGCTGAACAAGGACGATAGCCATACCATATTTTTTCTTTGGGCGGCAACGGCACATCAAAGTCGGGGTAGAAACGCTTCACGGCATCCAGTATCCCCTGCACCCGGTTCATTCGCGGGGGAGTTTTATGCGAAGTGATCTCCATAGTTCCCCCAAACCGTATCTTATTCCCGTCCATCGGAGTGATGGCGGCACGGCCCTCGAGCAACACGGCCGGGTAATTCACTTTGTAAGGAGAATCCTCCAGTGTAACCGAATAACCCCTTCCCGGCATCATGGGTATCCTGGTGCCCAGCAGCCTCGCCGTTTCCCTTCCCCAGGAGCCGGTGGCAATCACTACTTCATCCTGCTCATACAACTTGTCCGCTGTTTTTACCTTGCTAATCTTGCCCGCTGCTTTTTCAAAACCGGTCACTTCCTGCTGAGGAATTAACTGCACTCCTTCTTTTTTCAGATATGCGATCAGTTGCTGCATCAGTTTATTCGGATAACAGTGCGCATCACAGTTAAATAAAATTGCTCCGAGTCCATTTATCCTTGTTTGCGGCTCTAAAGCCAGCAGTTCATCCTTGCTTAAGAGTTTTGTATCCGTGAATCCCAGCTCATGTGCTTTTTTCACCGTATGCTTTGCATGCTCGCCTCCTGCTTTTGTCTGAAAGATCTCCAGCAGGCCTTTGTGCTCATAGGCAAAATCAAATACGGGTAAGCTAAGCCATGATTCATATTCTTTTTGACTGATGATGGCAATATCCCGCAACGGAACAGCAGCCGTCTCCACATGATCTTTGGTAGCACTACGGATGAACTTCAGTCCCCAGTTCACCAGGTTCCAGTCGAACCGGGGCTGCACATAGAAAGGACTTTTTGAATTCCACATCCATTTCAATCCCTGTTTGATAATACCCGGTGTGGCTAAAGGAATAAAATGACTGGGGCAGATATAACCGCAGTTACCATAGGAGCAATTATCCAAAAAATCGCCTTTGTCCAGGACGGTCACATCCCAGCCAGACTTTTTTAAATAAAACGCCGAGCTTAACCCGATAATCCCGCCGCCGATTATAGTTACCTTCATATTTGTGAATTGTCAATAGTCAATAGTGAATTCTTGAGGATGAACAGTCCTATTGACCATTCACCATTGACCATTCAATAATTCCCTCCATCCTCATACTTCGATGAGTAATTGATCTTCACTTCCTTGATCTTCACCGGCAACCAGACCTGCATGGCAATGGCACCCCTGTTGGCCCAGCAATAATAAGGGATGGCCGTCACCTTTCTTTTTTCCATCTTTATTTCCTTGCCATCCGCATCAGCATATGCCGAAGAAAGTTCAGCCTGCAAGGCAATGACCCGTTCATCCATGATCTTATAATCTGTCGTTGTAAAAGAGGTGTTGGGTGGCATCACCAGGTTCCAGATACCTTCTTTGTTATCTGCTCCCTCCACACAGTAAACCAGCGGCCCCCGCTGAATGGCGATGCGGTCAGTGCCTGCTTTTACTTCACTGCCGGCGGTTATTTTCTGAATTGCCATGGGAATACAGTATTCCACTGCATCACCGCCCATCCATTCTCTTTCAATTACTGCATAACCATTCTCAGTTTTATATTCAACTGCTTTCCCATTGATCATCAATTCGGGGTCAACCGGATCATTATTTTCTGTAACCATCCTGTAAAGCCCGCCCGGTACAGCTTCATTTTTAACCCATCCTGGTATTCTGATATATAATTTATGTTTGACCTTCTTTACAGGATCAATACTCAGCTTCACTTTCCCCTCCCAGGGGTAATTTGTTTCCATTTTCACCACCACATCAGTAGCTCCCATCTTTATCAGCGTATTGCTGCCTACAAAAAGATTCACCCAAATGCCATCACTGCTTTTCCCGTAAATATAATTACCCAGTGAAGTGACCAGCCGCGCAATATTGGCCGGGCAGCAGGCCGTACCAAACCATTCCCTTCTTTTGTGCTGCCCGTTTGATGCCAGTACATTATCATAGAAGAAAAGACCACCGTCAAGGCTCAGCCCATCCAGCGCCCCGTTGTACAAAGATCTTTCCAGCACATCAATGTATTTGCTCTCACCGGTCAACTGACACATCCGCTGGTTCCATATCACCATCCCCACCGAAGCACAGGTTTCACAATACGCATCTTCATTGGGCAGGTCATAATCCTTGCTGAAGCCTTCATTGTCGCCGGCCGAACCGATACCACCGGTCAGGTACATATTCCGGTGCACCACATCCTCCCATACTTTTTTCATGGCCTCCATATAGCCCGCATCACCCGTAAGCGCCGCCACATCCGCAGCGCCCGTATAGAGATACATGGCCCTCACGGCATGACCGGTTATTTCGGTTTGCTGCTTTACAGGTACGATATCCTGCCAGTAAGCCCGGGTGAACCAGGTCTTTCCATAACTATAAATATCTTTTCCCCGCTGCTGCAGGTACCAGTCGGCCAGTTTCAGGTAGCGGTCATCCTTTGTAACATTATACAATTTCACCAGGGCCAGTTCTATTTCCTGGTGACCGCTGAACCATTTCTTCCCTCCCAGCCGGAAAGTGGAATCAATATGATTGGCCAGCCGGATAGCCACATCCAGGAATTTTCTTTTGCCGGTTGCATTGTAATAGGCCACCGCCGCTTCAAACAAATGACCGGCATTGTAATCTTCATGCGCTTCAATATTGGTCCAGCGCAGGTTTATATCCCGCAGGGTAAAATATGTTCCGAGGTAACCATCCGGCAGCTGCGCCGCTGCTACTTTATCGATCCATTCATCTGCCTTTGCTTCCAATGCCGTATCAGGATGGGTCTTTAATGCGTAAGACATTGCCTCCAATGCCTTGTACACATCACTGTCATCATAATACAATCCTTCAAATCGCTCCCCTTTCTTTCTCGCCACTTTTTCAAAATTGCGGATACGGGGTGTTTTGGTTTCTGTCTGGTAAATACATGCCTTCATGGTCACAGTGGCCACTTTGTCGATCTTGGGCTTCCAGAAATTGTCGGTGATATTCACCTGCGAGAAGTTGATGAACTCAAACCGCTGCAAGGGGGTTTGTGAGAAGGCTGTTTGGCAGGCGATCAATGCCAAACTGGTGAAAATATTTTTTTTCATACCAATGTTTTCAGTTTACAATCCGATCACCATCCCTTCATCCGCCACGCCAAACCCCTCCTTCTTCACTTTATCTTTTTCCGCCGATCTCTTCTTCAGCAGGGGATTGGTATGATTGAAATGGATAAATATAATCTTTGATCTCTCTGCCGAAGATAAAGACGAAAATTTCTGCAGGCTTTCCTCCACAAAGGGATGCGGCACTTCGCTCATATCCCTGCCGGGCAACTCCCCGTTCCTGTAAAAGGTTCCGTCCAGCAGGGCCACATCAACATTCTTTATTTGTTCCGAAATATCCCGCTCCCATTTTTCCCATTTGTCAATATCGGGGATGAAAAGAACCTTCTTTTTATCGCTTTGGATGATGAACCCGACCGTCTCTGAGAATTCATCCCGGTGCGGTACCCGGACCGGTGTCACTTTAAAAGAAGAGTTCAGTG
>JANNUI010000327.1:0-1665 GCA_031395125.1 Chitinophagaceae bacterium
GATCGCGAAGGCGCTGAAGCAGAAGAGTTGCGTCGTGAAGTAAAATTATTGAAAACAAATCTTGAACAGGCTTCAAAAATTTCTGCACCAGCCGTAAGCAGCAGCATCAGTCATTACGACCAACTACAACAAGCACAACAAAGTTTGAAACAGGAGAATGAACGCATTGGCCGTTTGCTTGATCAGATAGATATGATAAAAGAAAAAGAGGAAAAAGAAAAAGAAATGCTGAATGAAAAAGAAGCATTAAACAACGAACTGAGTGGACTGAAGGAAATGCTGAATCAAAAAGAAAAAGAGATGATAACCATTCAGCAAAAAGCAAACCTGACCCGTGAGATGACTTCGATGCTGGATAATGCCTATTCAGAATTTAATATACTGCAGGATAAAATGCACAAGCTGGAAGTGCAGGTAACCACTAGCCGGATGACGAGTATGGAATTAGAAGATTTGAAAGAATCCTATTACCGCCTGAATAAAGATTATGAAGAACAAAAAATAAAATTGAATATTTCTGTAAGTGAAAAGCAACAATACTTTAAAGAGCTAACAGAAACAGAAGAGAAACTAAAGGAAGCAAATTTTCAGCGGCAGCAATTGCAAAAGAAAGTAGCATATTTAGAAGAACTTAGCAGAGATATGGCAGCAATGGCAGATGCAAATAAAAAATTAGAAGTTCAGATACGCCGTATTGGTGAATTAGAAAGTATGCTGAATGTAACCGAAGAAGAAAGAGACCGTTTAAAAAATCAGGTAAAGAGCTAGAAATATTAGGAATAAATTCCATCATCCATTCAAAGAATGCCCGGAGACGGGTATTTTTTTTGTTTAAATTTTATTGCAAACCGAATTGGCATAACTTTGAATTTGATAATGACAACTATGCAAAATTCTATTTCAGCAATACGGGAAGAATATTCTCAAAAGCAATTGACAGAAGATAAAATTGCAAACAATCCAATTGATCAGTTCGATGTATGGTGGCATGAAGCCATACATGCAAAAATTGTTGAAATAAATGCAATGACATTGGCAACAGCCTCTGCCGATGGTTTCCCATCTGCCAGAATTGTATTATTAAAAGATTTTGGCAATAAAGGGTTTTCTTTTTTTACTAACTATGAAAGTTATAAAGGCAAACAATTAGAAGAAAACCCCAAAGGCTGTCTTGTATTTTTCTGGAAAGAATTAGAAAGGCAGGTGCGTATTACGGGATTGGTAGAAAAATTAAGTGAGGCAGAAAGTGATTTATATTTTAATTCGAGACCCGAAGCAAGCAGAATCGGTACTCATATTTCAGCTCAAAGCCAGGTTATTGAAAGCCGCGACTGGCTGGATAATAAGTTTAATGAAATGGTGAAAGAGCTTGAAGGAACAAACATTCAACGACCGCAAAACTGGGGAGGCTATATTTTAAGACCAGTTATCATTGAATTTTGGCAAGGGAGACCCAGCCGTTTACACGATCGTATTCAGTATTCCATTCATAATGATAGCTCCTGGAAAATTGAAAGACTTGCACCCTGATTGGAATTTGATATTGGTAATTAGGTATTAGGAAGGCTCAAGAAAATTTCCAATTCCTAACCCCCGATTCCAAAATACTTAAGAAGCTTTTTTCTTTGCAGCAGCAATTTTTTTCTTCTTTGCAATACTTATAGC
>JANNUI010000389.1:0-9941 GCA_031395125.1 Chitinophagaceae bacterium
CGGTAAGGGATTGTAAACGGCTGATACTGGAAACACCTTATTATGATTTTCCTTCCGTCATTCAACATTACCGATGCCAGTTGTGAAGCAATGCCGGTGCCCATGCTCTTGCCATAGATGATGATGCTGTCGGCGGAAAAACGCTGAATAGCGATCCTGTAAACCTGCAGGGCCCAGTCGTACAATTTTTTTTCTGTGAGCTTGCCGGTGCTTTTGCCGTAACCGGGATAATCGATCATCAGCACCTGGTATCCTTTCCGGGTGAAGTAGGGGATATATTTGGCATACCAGGAGATGTTCTTTTTATTTCCATGAAAATATAACAACACGCCTTTTGTCACCGTATCCGTTGATGAAAAATCAACAAAGCTCAGTGTATCCTCTTTATTCATGGCGATGCTGATGTCTTTATGCGGTTCGGGGAAATTATAATTGTGTTCCCTTTTTAATGACAGAGGCCTGAACAAGATATAATCCTGCAGAAAATAAAGGGCTATGCCGCCGGCCACATATATAATGACAGCGATCTTCACCCATTTTCCTATTTTTTTCTTTGTTGTCTTTTCCATCACTCTTTCAGTATATCCCTGATAAAATTGTGGTATTCATCAAACGAGGGGAGGTTGTTGTGCCTGCCACCATGTATGCGGATCAGGGTGATCTTTTGCGGGTTGATCTTCTGCAGCGCCATACTATGACGGATCGGTATCAGCCTGTCCCTTGTACCATGGATGATATATGTGTGGCATTTTACATTGGGTAACCAGCGGTCGGTACGTAAATGGAACCGCAGCACCAGGCGAACCGGCAGTATAGGAAGAAACCGTTCGATCACCCGTAAGAAATTAAAATAGGGGGCATCCAATATAAGATAGCGGGGATGATTATCGCAGGCCAGTTTGCTGGCAAAACCACTGCCCATGCTGCGGCCATACACGATCAGGTGGGCTTCGGAATATTTTTCTTTCAATTTTTCGTAGATGAACTGCATGTCGCTCAGCATTTCTTTTTCACTTCTTTTACCGGTGCTTTTGCCAAAACCGCGGTAGTCCAGCAGCACCACATCATAATCGTACCGGTAAAAGTCTTTAGCGTACCGGGCCCAGCCTTTGATGCTCCGGGTATTGCCGTGGAAATAAAGGATCAATCCTTTGGGCTGGTCCCGGAAAAAATGCAGGCCATTGATGCGGACGCCGGGTTCAATGTCAAAAAAATATTCCCGGAAAGGCACATCGTATTTAAACTCGAAATCCTGTTTGAGTTTTTCCGGTTTGAAGATGAGTTTCTCCTGGAGGAAATAGGCCAGGATGGAGAGAACCACAATACCAATGATGATATACCAGATGAAAGAAGGCAACAAGATTTTGGTTTGTTGTGTCTTACAATATTATTGATTATTTATTACTGATTATTATCCCAAAAATCTGTATTGCCTGCTAATCAGGTTATTCTTTTATGACAATAATTGATAATCAGCAATCAATAATTTATTCCTCCACTCTTTTCAGTTTCAGGTTGGTAACCGGGGCGACAATGAGCGGAAATTTTTCTACGGTGACATTTGCGGCATCCAACCCGAAGCCTTTCTCTTCAGAAAGGCTGTGTTCTTTCAGCCAGAAATGGAATTTCATGATCACCCTCTCCACGAAAGGCAGTTCATTATCCTGGCTCAGGTATTTTTCCATCACCATAAACTGGAAATCACCTACTGTACCACTGTTGGCAAGGCTTTCATAGCGGCTCATGATGTTTACTTCCTTGTTCGCCACCAGGTCTTCGACCACTTTGCGGAACATCAGGTTGATGCGGGGTTCCATGCGGAAACCCAGGCGGAAATCGACCCGGATAATATCGTTGGGGATGATATGTTCCACTTTGTATTCACAAGTATAGGGATCGTCCCGGGTATCCACATGCACAAACCAGTAGATGTCGGCCCGTTTGGGTTTTTTGTTCAGAATAGAATAGATGATCTTATGCTCGATCTCTTTCGGGTTGTTGGCGCTGGTCAAATAAACAAGATGTGTGGCGTATTTGGGCACAGACTTGTCATTGCTTAGTTCCTGTATTTTTGGAATATAATGTTCCAGCCGGACAAATTCCACGTAACGGTTCTTGATCTTTCTCGACCTGTACCAGATGTACATTACGAGGAACATGATCGATCCGATGATCAGGGTAATGTAACCACCGTGGGTAAATTTCACCATCAACGCAATCAGGTAACCTGTTTCCAATGTCAGGTAAACCGCCAGGAAAAAATATATCCAGACTGATTTGACCCGTTGCAGCACGAGGTAATTGGCAAAGAGGATGGTGGTGGCCAGCATGGTAACAATGATAGCCAATCCATATGCTGCTTCCATCCTGGAAGATTCCCGGAAGAAAAGAACGACCCCGGCACATCCCAGGAACATGATGAAATTTATTACCGGTATGAAGAGCTGGCCTTTTGCTTCCGAAGGATACCTGATCCTCAGTTTGGGCCACAGGTTCAGCCGCATGGCTTCACTGATTAATGTATAGGCACCGGATACCATGGCCTGGCTGGCAATGATGGCGGCGGTGGTGGCTATGATAACCCCGGGGATGATGAACCATTGAGGCATGAGGTCGAAAAAGGCATTGATATTGAGTGAACTTTTTACTTCATCTGTTATCATAATCCCTTTTCGGTGCGAAAGTAAATAGGCACCCTGCCCGATATAATTTACAAGGAGGCAGATCTTTACATATACCCAGGAAGAACGGATATTGCCGCGGCCACAGTGGCCTAAATCACTATACAGTGCTTCCGCTCCTGTAGTACAGAGAAAAACAGCCCCCAGCAGCCAGAATCCCCCGTCATAATTCTTCAGGAAATAAACAGCGTAATAAGGGTTCAATGCTTTGAATATGGAAATATCGTCGAATACATGCACCAGCCCCAGTATCAGCAGCATCGTAAACCATACAAACATGATCGGACCAAACATTTTGCCTATGGAGGCCGTTCCGAACTGCTGCATGAAGAAAAAAAGTGCAAGGATCGAAAGGACAATGATCACAACTGTATTGCTTCCATCTTCTATGCCGAGTGCGGGAATTTTTTTCAGACCTTCAATAGCTGATGTGATAGATATAGGAGGGGTGATAATCCCATCGGCCAGCAAAGAGGCTCCGCCGATCATAGCCGGGATAACGAGCCATTTTCGACGCCTTCTCACCAAAGCGAATAAGGCAAAGGTGCCGCCTTCACCCCGGTTATCGGCCCGCAGCACCAGCGTCACATATTTAATAGTGGTTTGTAAAGTAAGCGTCCAGATGATGCAGGACAGTGTGCCGATGATAAGATGTTCATCCACCACCCGGTCGCTGATGATGGAGTTAAAAACATACAGCGGGGATGTGCCAATATCTCCATAAATAATTCCGAGGGCAATAATAAGTCCGGCGGCGGTAACTCTGTTGGTCGGTACTTTCACTTTCAGTGGTTATGCTTTGCTTGCCTGCAGTCCGCCATAGCTTTCATAAAGGCGGGCGCGGATTCCGGTTCTCGGGCAATTGCCTGCAAAGGTATAAGCAAAAATCCGGTATCGCCAACAGCGGCAGGGATTTTGCCGTTTGCCCCCCTGTTACTGCATCAAAAAACAAGACCGCAGCCATCGATAATTTGTAAAGCATCGTTAATGTAATCAGGCAGCATACCGCATCGGTATAAAAATCAGGATGGGTTTAACGGGCAACCTGTAACTTTAATAAACGAAAAACCTCCATAATATGACAGCCAGGAGACGGGTTCTTCTATTTTTACTACTTTATCCGTGCTTTTCCATTTCTGCACAAAAAATTGTCTATTCCGACTATGAACGGGAAGACAGCCGGCGGATGAATTTTGACGTGGCCGGAAAAATAAGCGGCAATTTCCTCGTGTATAAGAATACCAAGAACCGCCACTGGATCGTGGTGCTGGATAACGATATGCAACAGGTGGGAAAAGTGGAGCAGGAATACATCCCCAAAGATGACCGGGTGATCAATACCGATTTCTTTCCCTATGGGGATTTCTGCTATATCATCTTCCAGTACCAGCGCAAAAATGTGGTGTACTGCATGGCTTCCCGTATCGACGGGAACGGGAAGCGGATCGGGGAAGTGTTGGAACTGGACACCAGCCATATTGGTTTTTCGGCCAACAACAGGATCTACACCGTGATCACCAGTGAGGACAAAAGCAAGATCGGCGTATTCAAGATCAACAGCCGGAACAGGAAACTGTTCCTGATGACCACCTTCTTATTTAATGATAAACTGGAACTGCAGAAAAAAAGCCGCCTGGAAATACCCATGGAAGAGCGGACCGAGAACCTGGGCGATTTTACCCTGGACAACGACGGCGATATGGTCTTCTGCAAATTCTTCCGGAACAGTAATGACAATATCAGCCGCGCCACCATGCTGCTGAAATATGCACAGGCAGATACATTACTGGCCAAAGACCTGGATATAGAGAAAACAATGCTGGATGAAGTGCAGATCAAGGCCGATAACTTCAACAAAAGATATTTCCTCACTTCGCTCTATTACAAAGAGAAGAAGGGCAATATTGACGGGTTTTATTTTTTTGTATGGGACAAGGCCAGGGCAAGTAAGCTGAATGAAAGCATTTTCACTTTCAGCGAAGAAATACGCAGGGATGTAAAAGGAGATGCTACGATGAAGATGGCCTTCAACGATTTCTTCATCCGCCAGATCATCACCCGGCGTGACGGGGGCATCATCATCTGCAGCGAGGCCTATTACACGACTTCCCGTTTCAACAACTGGAACCGCTGGAACTACCTGTACGGCTCACCTTATTATTCATCTTATTATAACAGCTCCTATTATTCTCCCTATTTCAATAATTCCTACTGGAACAACCGGTATAGCAACAACCAGTCGGTCCGTTACCATGCCGATAATGTAGCCGTATTCTCCTTCAGCGGGAAAGGGGAACTGGAATGGAGCAATGTAGTAAGCAAAAACCAGTTCAATGATGAATCTGACGATATGGTGTCTTACCAGTTGATGAACACCGGTGAACAGCTTCATTTTCTTTTCAACCTGCAGGAAAGAAGGAATAACCTGCTGACTGATTTCAGTGTTTCCCCGGGCGGGGAGCTTACCCGGAACCCCACGCTGAAAAACCTGGACAAGGGATACGAGTTCATGCCTAAATACGGCAAACAGGTAAGTGCCCGGCAAATGATCATACCTTGTATTTATCGTAGCTATATTTGCTTTGCCAAAGTTGACTACAATTAAAACCGACTAAAGAGGTCCTTTATCTGTGACAGGTATTTTTAAACAGAAAACCCCGGCTAATATTTTCATATTGCTGGTATTTGGGGTGCTTATCAAACTCCCCATGTTCATGCATCCTCATATCCCGGATGAAAGACCGGGAGATGGCATACTATTCAAAGCCATCCTTGATCTGCTGCAGCTGTATGGCAACACAAACCCGGTAATTTATCCTGTGCTGGCCTTTACACTCCTTTTTCTGCAGGCCATCCTGCTGACAGGCTTTATCAATGGTCAGCGGATGATGAACCGGGCCAACTATTTTCCGGGTATGGCCTATATGCTGATCACTTCATTGTTGCCGGAGTGGAATTATTTCTCCTCACCGCTGCTGGTGAACTTTATACTGATCCTGGTTCTTTCCCGTCTTTTTAAGACGTACAATCAACCCAAAGCGCTGGGGGCTGTGTTTAATATCGGGCTGTCGCTGGGGATCGCTTCCTTTCTTTTTTTCGCCTCCGTTACTTTCATCGTATGGATATTGCTGGCCCTGGCGGTGATGCGGCCCTTCCGGCTGAATGAATGGATAGTTTGCCTTGTCGGCGTTACAACCCCATTTTATTTCTATGCCATTTATCTTTTTGTCACCGACAACTGGAGCTGGGGTGAACTAATGCCCTATTTGTCACTAAGATTACCGGAGGTGAAGCAATCTGTATGGCTGGCCGGCAGCGCTTTTTTACTGGCTGTGCCTTTTTTGGCCGGGGGATATTATGTGCAGGAAAGCCTCCGCCGGATGCTGATACAGGTTCGAAAAGGCTGGAGCCTGCTGCTATTGTACCTGCTGGGCGCTCTCATCATCCCCTTTGTAAATGGCACCGGTACTTTTGAAAACTGGATCATGGCGACCATCCCGCTGGCAGCATTTCATGCCTGCACGTACCTTTATTCTTCCTTCCGGATCCTTCCTTTATTGCTTTTCTGGCTTACCGTCGCTTTTATTTTGGGATACCAGTATTATTATGGAGTTGGCTGGTAGCCTTGAGCTTTGGGCCTTGAGCCATTAGCCATTAGCTTTTAGCCATGAGCCCTGTTCCTAATTCCTTATTCCTTGACCCTTCTTTCCACTGTCTTATCTTTGCCCTTTCCAACCTCAAAAACCCAGCGGATGAAATTCGGTGTAGTTGTTTTCCCCGGCTCCAATTGCGACAGGGATATGTTTGATGCATTAAAGTATGACCTGAAACAGGATGTGACAATGCTCTGGCATAAGGACAAAGACCTCAGCCGTTTTGATACAGGTGATTGCATTATTCTGCCGGGTGGTTTTTCCTATGGCGATTACCTGCGATGCGGCGCCATTGCCCGTTTCAGCCCAATGATGCAAAGTGTGATCGAATTTGCCAATGCCGGGGGCAAAGTATTTGGGGTATGTAATGGTTTCCAGATCTTATGTGAATCACATCTGTTGCCGGGAGCACTGCTCAGGAACGGGAACCAGCAGTTTGTCTGCAGGAATGTATTCGTCACCAATGATTCGGGCAAGCCGTTTAAGATCCCGGTGGCACATGGTGAAGGCCGGTATTACGCCAGTGAAAAAATACTGGATGAACTGGAGGCAAACGGACAGGTCATCTTTTATTATTGTGACGAGAATGGGCATATAACCCCGGAGGCCAACCCCAATGGCGCAATCCGGAACATCGCTGGCATCTGTAATGCCACGCGGAACGTATTTGGCATGATGCCCCATCCCGAAAGGGCCTGCTCGCCTGAGCTGGGCAATACAGACGGGCAGGAAATTATACGAACCCTGCTGATGGCGGAGCAACTAGTATATTAAAAACATCATCTTAACAGTATTTTCCCGGTTTCGTCATTTTCCTTACCATTTTTGCCGCTGGTGGAGGTAAATTTGCAGTATGGTTATTTTAACAGCCGGGAATAATTAAAAGCAGGATTTTTGCGTATCTGAATTATATGAAAAAATTATTGACAGTAAGCATCTTCGTTTTGGCAACCGCCATGGGTAAGGCCCAGTTGAGCCCTGTGACCTGGTCGTTCAGCGCCAGCAAGACCGGAGATAAGATGTATGAAGTAAAGATGGTTGCTACCTTAGAAAATAAATGGCATCTGTATTCACAAAACCAGCCGGATGATGCTGTAATCATGCCCACTAGTTTCAAATTCAATCCCAACCCGCTTTTTTCACTACAAGGGAAAGTGAAAGAGACCGGGAAACTGGAAAAGTTTATTGATAAAGAACTGGGTTTGTCGGCCAACCAGTACTCTAATATCGTCATATTTACCCAGAAAATCAAGCTGAAAGCGAATGTGAAAACCAACCTGACCGGCAGCGTGGAGTACCAGACCTGTGATGATAAGAAATGCCTGCCTCCCAAAACGGTTCCTTATACGATCGTGATTAAATAAGCACGGGAATAACCTACGATACAGCAAACGGGTTCCTGTAAAGAACTCGTTTGTTTTTAAACAGCCTCATATGCCCCGGAGTTTTAAAACCATTGCTGCTTTTTTTTGCTCTCTTTTTTTTCACGGGTCATCCTGGTCACAGGATTCAGCAGCGTTAAAAGGCTGGGCGGCTGCCAGCAAACAACTCTCTAATGGAAAATATGAGATCACGTTCAGCATTCCAGCCACAGGCGGATGGCAGTTATATGCACCCAACCAGGTGTTGCTGGATGTAAAGACCACGGAACTGATATTCCCTGACTCAAGTATCAGGCAGGCAGGCGATTTTATGCTGGGCGCTTTACCAAAAAAGATCAACAGTCCCATATTTGAAGGCAGGACAGTAGAAGTATACGAAGGCAGGGTTACCTGGAAAGCCATAATACAGATCAACGGGACTGCACCCGCAAAACTGCAGGGCACCTTATATTACACATATGGGAAAAACGATGAGTTTTATCCATCAACTCCTTTCGGATTTATAGTGCCGCTGGAAGGGGGAGTGCAGGCTGCCAGTATCAGGATCCCGTCGATCGATATCAATAACCCGGTCAGCAACTGCGGGGACGATGGGACCAAAGATAAAAGCCTGCTGAAAATTTTTTTACTGGGTTTACTGGGAGGATTGATCGCATTGCTGACGCCCTGCGTATTTCCCATGATCCCTGTAACAGTCACATTCTTTACCAAAAAATCAACTGACAGGAAAAAAGGGATTGGCAATGCTATTTTCTACGGGCTTTTCATCTTCCTGATATATATACTGATCACCCTGCCCTTTCATGTGGCCGGTAAGGCCATCAGTCCTGAGATATTCAATAATATTTCAACCAATGTCTGGCTGAACCTTTTCTTCTTTGCCATTTTTGTTTTTTTTGCTTTGTCATTCTTTGGGATGTTTGAGATAGGGCTACCTGCCGGGTTGGCCAACCGGATGGATTCAAAATCAGGGCTGGGAAACCTGGGTGGGATCTTTTTCATGGCAGCTACCCTGGCCATTGTATCATTTTCCTGTACAGGCCCTATTCTCGGCACCTTACTGGTGGGAGTGGCCGATCAGGGGGCATGGCCACTCACAGCGGGTGCCGCAGGTTTTGGACTTGCATTGGGTTTGCCCTTTGCCCTATTTGCTATGTTCCCTCATTGGCTGCACTCACTGCCTAAATCAGGCGGCTGGATGACCGATGTAAAAGTGATACTCGGTTTCCTGGAACTGGCCCTGGCCGTAAAGTTTTTTTCCAATGCAGACCTGGTAAAGCAATGGGGGCTTCTGAAAAGAGAGATATTTATCGGTCTCTGGGTGTTGATAGGGCTGCTGATGGTATTGTACCTGGCAGGAGTATTAAGAGTGAAACACAACTCGCCCGTTAAGAAATTTTCTTTTGTACGAATTGCCTCCATTATTCTTTTCGGGGCGATAACGGTTTACCTGATCCCCGGTTTATTCAATGGGAGATATGCAGACCTGAAACTGATCAGCGGTTTCCCTCCTCCAAGGACTTACAGCCTTTACAAAATTGAAACAGGCAAATCAGGTATCTATGCACCGATGCATAACGATTATGAAGGAGCCATCAGGCTGGCAAAAGAACAGAATAAACCCGTGCTGATCGATTTCACAGGCTGGGCCTGTGTAAACTGCCGGCGCATGGAAGAAAAAGTGTGGCCCAATAAAATGGTGGACAGCCTGTTGAGGAACAATTTTATTGTGGTATCACTGTATGTGGATGAAAAGAAAAATCTTCCGTTGGCACAGCAAACAGTGGAGAAGCTTTCCAACGGAACAGAAAAATCCATTGTTACAGTGGGGAACAAGTGGGCCACCTTCCAGATCGAGAATTTTGGGGCCACTTCCCAGCCGCAGTATGCCATCATAAGCCCAGGGCAACAGGCATTGACAAAAACAAAGTTCTACACACCCAATGCGGACGAGTTCATTGAATGGCTGCAATGCGGCCTGGATGCCTTTGAAAAAAATAAGAAATAAGAAATATGGAATAAGAAATAAGTAAGTGCGGAGATAGTCTTCAACAAAAATCCCGTCTCGCTTGAAGCAGGACGGGATTTTCAATTTGGTGTCATTCTGTACCAGCCTTCCGTATTATCCGCCGTAGCTGTAGCGAAGGCGGAGCTATTGGCAAGCAAACAAAAGATCCTTTTTGAAAAATCTTTTTCCCGGATGGAGATACAGAATGACAAGAACC